>NZ_NPJM01000065.1:0-194532 GCF_002251455.1 Prevotella sp. P4-51 | reverse complement strand
TTTTAATATTGTTTGCAGAATATACAACCTCAAGAATATCCTTCTTCAAAAGTTTCTGTTGTTTGTATTTTTCAATTACCAAAATCTATGATCCGTACTAATATCATCACCAGAGAAATCGAATCGTTTTTTTTGCAATCTATTGACATACCTTATATTTCGTTCATCTTGATTTTTGGGATATTTTTGCAAATCATCTGCATATATGCTTACATACACCGAATTATCAAACAATTTATGAATACCATCTCCAAAATACTTCCAGAATGATTTTGTATAGTGATTTTTGAATTCATTACTAATTTCTGTCCGAACTATCCATACGCTTCTGTTATCTTGCGATTGACTCAATACTCCTCCGTGAAATAAAGCTATTTTAGAAATTTTAGCAAGCAACATTTCTTCTGTCATCGGAATGTTACCTAAGTTTAAAAATATAAGTATTTTCATTTTAAGTTGTGTTAAGATAGGAAACTAATACCTATAATATTGTTCTTTGTTGTAACAATATCAAGGTTTAATCGATATCAACAGACTTTCTTTTATAGGAATTGTCATTTATTGACTACAAAGATAAAGAATCTTATTCAGACGAAAGAATAAATCATTGGAAATCTTTATTCTGGCATCACATTTCTGTAATTTGAGGCGATTTGTGGTAATTAACGCTACAAATCGCCTCTCATTGTCATTATCTGGATAAACCTTGTGACTTCTTTTTTGGTGGTGCTCCTAATCCAAACTTCTGTGTTCCGTCCCAATTCGTGAGTTGGTCAGCACAACCATTGGAGCCACCGAGTGAAACGTATGTATCTGCGCTGCAAGACATGTAGTTAATGAACGAAAGGAAGTTCTGAATGAGGGGTTCGGTATAAACAACCTCATCGGTAGCAAAGAGTTTTGTCCAGTGTGCGACACATTCTCTCCGATAGTTGCCACAACCATTCCAATCCATGCTCGCGAGAAATCTTTCAACTGCAAATTTTGCTCCTTGTGGAGAGCGAAGCGCAATGTTGGTTTTTGTGGCAGTAGCCATAATACCATAATAGATTGCTTTGGTTTCTTTCTCATAGAAATCTATTCTGCTTGATTGCGAAAAGGCTTGAAGCTGTTCATGACCTTCACTAATAATACGGTCAAGTACACCTTGGTATCTGTCTTGCCTTGCCTGTTCCTCACGTTTTGCCTCCGCTTCTTGCTCCTTGCGGTCTTCCACACGTTTAACAGCTTCAATTAGTTCAAGCTGTTTTGTCAAGTCGTTCCAATGAAGAACCAAGATTTTGTATTTCTCCCATAGAGTATTGTAATCAGTCTTGAGTTTTGTAATGTCCTCGTTTTTTGAGACTAATTGGGTATTAAGCCTTTCAATAACAACATCCTTTTGAGCCGTTACTCGTCTGACAGCATTTTCGTCAAGCTGCGATATGTGTTGCTTCACTTTTGCATTTTCAGCCTTTAGCACTTCATTCTCATTCTGCAATGCCTTATTCTCAATAATCAGTTTGTTGAGTTGCTGCATATAGTAAGTGTAAGTTTTGTTGACAGATGCTCGTATACCATTATTCTGCTTGTCACGTTCAGCGTTGATGGCAACGACAAGAGTCTTAATAGCATCATTGATGTTTGTTGTCCGTTCCTCTCGCCAAGTCTTTTGTCCGATAAGTGCAGGAATAGGAATGGCAAGTTCTTTCTTAACGGCATCCATTGCCTCTTGAACAGGTGTCTTGATATTGAGAAGAGGGAAGGTGAGCTCTTGCTTGTCAACAGTGGCAAGAACAGCGTATTTCTCTACCTTGTCAAGAGCAGCTTTCGCCTGTCGCTCGGCTTCGAGAACCACCTTGTTTCTTATGCCTTCGTCCTCGTTTCTCCTCCTCGGACAATTCATTGTAAGGGATGCCGCGTGCAAGACCATACTTGCGGCCTACCTCATTGTGATAGTCTGTATGAAGTTGCGAGAGATAATCTCCCCATTTCTTGCTTCGATGTAGTAGGTATCCTTCTGCAACTCATCAAGTTGCAACTTAGGGTTAAGGTGCGCAACGCCTCTACCCAGGGTACACACACCACGAATACGGCTACCCTGTAAGTGTTGCGATTAGCCGAAGGCGTCATCCATAGCAGCCTGGCGCGACGCTTGGTGGCGGCAGATATCAGAGAGTGTACTCTCGGCAACATCCACCCCCACGCACCGCCGCATAGGGCGGAGCCCTGAAAAGAATCAAGACTTTTTGCGGCATCTTCGCCCCTGCAGGCGGCACGGCGAGAGAACGCCTTATGCACCGCAGCCCCACCTTATTTATATATACCCATCCACAGCCTACATCCGCGCCGGCGGGCATCATCTCCACGCCAATAGAGGCTATCGTCTGCACCGTGCGCACATTTTTCGTCCCGTTGTGGTTCAAGGTAAAATATTTTTTGTACTTTTGCGATGTAAATGACATAAGCTATGGATAGCAGACAATTATACCAATTGTACCAACAACACCCCACCGTAACCACCGACAGCCGCAACTGTCCGGAGGGAAGCATCTTCATCGCGCTCAAGGGCGCCTCGTTCGACGGCAACCTTTTCGCCGACGCCGCCCTCGACAAGGGCTGTGCCTATGTGGTGATAGACAACAAGGAATACTATAAGGACGACGGCCGACACATCCTGGTCGACGATTGTCTGACCACCTTCAAGGAGCTGGCACGCGAGCACCGCCGCCAGTTCGACATCCCCGTGATAGGCATCACGGGCACCAACGGCAAGACCACTACCAAGGAACTCGTATCGGCTGTGCTCGCCGAGCGCTACTGCGTGATGCACACCGAGGGCAACTTCAACAACGATGTGGGAGTGCCCAAGACGCTGCTGCGACTCAACGACACCCACGAGATAGCCGTAGTGGAGATGGGCGCATCCCATCCCGGAGACATCCGCGCGCTGGTCGAGTATGTCGAGCCCACCTGCGGCATGATTACCAATGTGGGCCGAGCCCACCTGCAGGGCTTCGGCTCGTTCGAGGGCGTGATGGCCACCAAGGGCGAACTCTACGACTTCCTCGCTGCCCACCACTGCCAGACCTTCATCGACGCCGCCAACCCCTACCTCACCGCCATGGCCGCCGAGCGCCATCTCGACGACACCATGACCTACTCTGCCGATGCCGCAAGCCCTGCCGACGTGATGGGAAGAGTGGTTAGCAGCGCCCCGTTCCTCTGCTTCGAGTGGACCCACGGCGCCACCTACCGCGTGCAGACCCACCTCATAGGCACATACAATATCACCAACATGCTGGCAGCCATCACCATCGGACTCCGCTTCGGCGTGAGCCCCGAGCAGATATGCCATGCTCTCGAGCACTACATCCCGATCAACAACCGCTCCCAGCTCACCGTGACCCAGCGCAACTCGCTCATCGTGGATGCCTACAACGCCAACCCAACCAGCATGAAGGCGGCGGTAGACAACTTCGCCTTCATGCAGGTAGACCACAAGATGGCCATCCTCGGCGACATGCGCGAACTGGGAGCCGCCTCCCACGAGGAGCACCAGCGCATAGCAGACCACATAGCCTCTCTCGGACTCAAGGATGTGTGGCTCGTGGGCGAAGAGTTTGCCCATACCGACACCGCGTATCGCAAGTTTGCCGATGTGGAGGAGGTCAAGCAAGCCCTCGCCGACAACGACATACGCGACCATTATATCCTCATCAAGGGCAGCAACGGCATACACCTCTACGAGTTGCCCCCACTGCTTTAACACCGACAACATGAAAATAGGACTTGACGCCAAACGCATCGTGCGCAACGGCACGGGGCTGGGCAGTTACGGACGCAATCTGGCCAACGACCTCGCGGGCATCATCGATGCCGACACCCGTCTGCTGCTCTATGCCCCCGACGCCGGACGCGACGACCTGCGCACCCAGGTACGCACCACCGCCAATATGGACTTTGTCTACCCCCGCGGCCACATGCCCAAGTGGCTCTGGCGCTCGTGGGGCATCGTGGGCGACCTGCGCCGCGACGCCGTAGACCTCTACCACGGACTCTCGGGCGAGCTGCCGCTGGGCATCCATCGCAGCGGCATCCGCACGGTGGTCACCATCCACGACCTCATCTTCATGCGACATCCCGAGTACTACAACCGGGCCGATGTGAAGATATACACATGGAAGTTCCACCGCACCATAGCCCAGGCAGACCGCATCATAGCCATCAGCGAGTGCACCAAGCGCGACATCATGCACTACGGACACGTAGACCCCGACCGCATCGAGGTTATCTACCAGAGCTGCAGCACCCACTTCAAGTTGCGCGAGAGCGATGCCAAGCTCCAGGATGTGCACGCCCGCTACGTGCTGCCCAGCCGTTACATCATCAACGTGGGCACCGTGGAGCGACGCAAGAACATACTGCTGGCGGTGAAGGCGCTGCAGCACATAGACGATGTGGCGCTGGTCATCGTGGGCCGGCAGACCGACTATGCGCAGGAGGTCAAGGACTACATCGCCGCCCACGGACTGGGCGACCGGGTGCGCTGGCTCAGCGGCGTGCCCAATGCCGACCTGCCCTCGCTCTACCAGATGGCAGAGGCGTGTGTCTACCCCTCGCGCTACGAGGGTTTCGGCGTACCCATCATCGAAGCCATCCAGAGCGGACTGCCTGTAGTGGGCTGCACGGGCAGTTGTCTGGAAGAGGCGGGAGGCCCCGACTGCCTCTACGTAGACCCCGACGACGACCGCGCCATGGCCCATGCCATCAGCCAGGTGCTCGTGGGAGCTCCCGGGCGCGACGAGCGCATAGCCCGCAGCATGGAATATGTAGCCCGGTTTGAGGGCAACAACGTGGGAGCCCAGGTGCTCGATGTCTATCGCCGCGTCATCCGGGGATAGACCGCGTCCCGACCGCTCCCCCGCATCTTGAGCCTCGCCGATGCTCGCTCGGGCGTACCCGAGCGAGCCATAGATACGATTATCATCACGTTTGCAGATGCCGCAAGCCATCTGCAAACGTGTTTTTTTATCCCCCACGGTCATCAGACTTTGCCCCACGCCGTTTGGGCGGCAGCCCTGCGCCACCGGCCGTCCCTTGCCCCTCGCCCCGCCTGTCCTCGCTTCGCCGTCAGCCACGGTTGCCGACCCGCAGTAGTCGTCACGCCGCCCGCACCACAGCCCTGCGCCCACGCCCATCGGCGCGCCGCGAGCCGAGGGTGGGGCTGTGGTTTTTAGGCTGTTGGCTGCAATATTTGTCCGCGTCCGCAGTTTTTCAGCCACCGTCTTCGCCGTTGTCCTTACTTTTTTTTATATTTGCACCATATTATACATATAGACAGTTACCATTATGAAAATCATCAAGCACTGTATGTTAGCGTTGGCACTCATGGCCGCCATGCCCTCATGGGCACAGACCGACGAGGGCGTGACGCGTTATGTCAACCCGTTTATCGGCACCGGCCAGGTAGATGCCCACAGCCTCAAGGGCGGCAACTTCCCCGGCGCCACCACTCCCTTTGGCATGGTCCAGCTGAGCCCCGAAGAGTTTGTATGCCCCAATGGCGACGGCGCGTCGGGCTACGACTACAGCCTGAACACCATCTACGGCTTCGCCCACACTCATCTGAGCGGCACCGGCTGTGTAGACCTGCTCGACGTGATGATGCAGCCATCGGTAGAACCCATCACCCGTCTGCAGGGCGAAGACCTCTACCCCGCCACCTTCAGCCACGACAACGAGAAGGCCTCCGTGGGATATTATGCGGTTCGCTTCGACGGTTCTGGCATCAACACCGAGCTCACCGCCACCACCCGCACGGGCATGACCCGCATCACCTATCCCGCAGGCAAGCCCCAGACGCTGGCGTTCGACATGAGTCACGCCGGGCAGAACCGTGGCGGCGACCGCAAGACCATCATCTTCAATTCGCAGCTGCGCCTCGTCAACGCCACCACGCTGGTGGGCTACCGCATGCTCAGTGGATGGCAGAAGGCGCGCAAGGTCTATTTCTACGCCCAGTTCTCACGCCCCGTAGTGGCAAAGACATTCCGCCAGGGCAAGGAGGTCTATGTAGACGGCGACGTGGCCAACGGCCGCGACACCCGCTGCTTCCTCGACTTCGGCGCGTCGGGCGAGCCCCTCATCGTCAAGGTGGCGCTCTCGCCCGTGAGCGTAGACAATGCCCGCGAGAACATGGAGGCCGAGAACCCCGGATGGAGTTTCGAGGCTGTCCAGCAGCAGGCAGTGGCAGCCTGGGAGAAGGAGCTCGCCAACATACGCATCGACGGCACCGACGACCAGAAGGCCATCTTCTACACCGGCCTCTACCACGCCTATATCCAGCCCAACACCGTCTCCGATGTCAATGGCGCCTACACCCGCTCCGACTTCACCGACGCGCGTTTGCCCGAGGGCGAGACCCACTACAGCACCTTCTCCCTCTGGGACACCTTCCGTGCCTGCAACCCGCTTTATGCACTGCTCAAGCCCGAGCGAGTGGGCGATATGGTCAAGAGCATGCTGCGCCAGTACGACGTCTATGGCTATCTGCCCATCTGGCAGCTGTGGGGGTCTGAAAACTACTGCATGATAGGCAACCACGCCATACCCGTCATGGTCGACGCAGCCCTCAAGGGCCTGCCCGGAGTCGACGCCGAGCGCGTCTACGAGGCTGTGCGCGGCACCTCGATGCGCGAGCACCGCCAGTCGCCATGGAAGTTGCTCGAGCAGTATGGCTATCTGCCCGAGACACGACAGATAGAGTCTGTCTCCATCACGCTCGAGAACGCCTTCGACGATGCCTGCGTGGCGCGACTCGCCAAGCACCTGGGCAAGATGGACGACTATGAATACTTCAACCGCCGTGCCCACCTCTACCGCAACCTCTACGACGAGAAGACAGGTTTCTTCCGCGCCAAAGACGAGAACGGCAAGTGGATGGAGCCATTCAATCCGTACACCTACCGACCCAAGGGCATGCACCCCTATGCCGAAGGCAACGCCTGGCAGTACAACTTCTTCGTGCCCCACGATGTGCCCGACATGATCAGCCTCATGGGTGGCAACAAAAAGTTTGAGAAGGAGCTCGACCACCTCTTCGCCGACACCACCCGAGTGGACCTCGACGGCGGCGGCAATGCCAGCGGATTTATAGGACAGTACGCCCACGGCAACGAGCCCAGCCACCACTGCGCATACCTTTACAACTGGGTCGGCGCAGACCGCAAGGCGCAGTATTACACCAACAAGGTGATGACCGAGCAGTACTTCAACCGCATCGACGGCTACTCGGGCAATGAGGACTGCGGACAGATGTCGTCATGGTACATCTGGTCGAGCATGGGCTTCTACCCCGTAGACCCCGCGTCGGGCGTATACAGCTTCGGCTCGCCCCAGCTGCGCCGCGCAGACATCACCCTCGCCAACGGCAAGACCTTCACCGTAAAGACCAACCGCCGCGGCGCCGACGACTGCTACATCAAGGCGGTCAAGCTCAACGGCAAGAAGTATAAGAAGAACTACATCACCTACGCCGACATCATGGCAGGTGGCACCCTCGAGTTTGTCATGGGCAAGTAGTCTTCCAGAGTCATAGCCAGGGGCAATAGCCCCAGAATCGCCCCCAACTGAAGCCCCTCCCCAACCCTCCCCAAGGGGCGGGAGTCCTATCCCGCTGTGTTTAAGGCACTTGGATGGCGCTCCTTCCCCATGTGAAAGGTCGGGAGGGGCTTCTGTTGGTACTCCTTCACCTTGAAGAAGGCTGGGATAGGCCAGCAGTTGGAGCTCCTTCACCTTGAAGAAGGCTGGAATGGGGCTTCCGTTGTAGCTCCATCCCCTTGAAGAAGGCTGGGATAGGCCAGCAGTTGGTGTTCCTTCCACTTGGAGAAGGCTTTAGGAGGGTTGGAATGGGGCTTGATGTGGAACTCCCGCCCCTTGGGGAGGCTTCGGGGAGGGGCTTACACAAGCTGCGGCAACTCTGTAGGAGTTGCGATTCCCCAGCCCAGGGTTGCGGGCGAAGCACGCTACCCTGGGTATCCACCCCACCAGCCATGCAACGCTGTAAGTGTTGCGATTAGCCGTAGGCGTTACCCTCAGGGGAAAATTATCAAATGTTCCAAACCCGAGAACGTTCCCTCATGGGAAAATTATCATAAAATATAAACCGGGAAAACCACGCTGCGGGTAACGCCTACGGCTAATCGCAACTCCTTCAGAGTAGCTTTATCTTTTATCATTGTACCCAGAGTAGAGGCGCTGCGCACCTCAACCCTGGGCTATGAAATCGCAACTCCTACAGAGTTGCCAAGGGTGCGCACCATCCTCTCACCGCACACCACGGGCACCCACACACCCCGACCGACCAACCCATCGCACCCCACGGACACCCACACACCCCGACCAACCAACCCATCACACCCCACGGACACCCACACAACCCTACCAGCCAACCCATCGCACCCCAAGGACACCCACACACCTCAACCGACCCAACCCGTCACACCCCACGGATAACCACACGCCCCGACCGACCATCGCATCGCACCCCATGGACACCCACACACCCCGACCAACCAACCCATCACACCCCACGGATAACCACACACCCCGACAGACCAACTCTGTGAACCACGTGACCATCGCCACATTTTTTCTGATGACCTCTGCGAAAATTATGACTATCTCCACAAAATTTCTGATGACCTCCACAAATCTCCTGACCATCTCTGCGACGCTGGAGACCACCTCTACAAATTTCCTGACCAACTCCGCCGGCTCGTATCGTCCGAAACGCGTGTTCGTGCCTTCCGAAACGCGTGTCCGTGCCTTCCGAAACGCGCATCCGCGCCATACGACACGAGCCAGCGAAGTGGCTTTTGGCATTACTATCGGCGTCTTCGGATGATGCTAAACGCCATGGCGGCCTTCTTGAACTCACCAATATTAAAAATAAAGGAGATTTATTTTGTAATATCTTCGGTTTGCACTAACTTTACATAAATTAGGGCGGCACCTCAACAATACAAAATGAAAATACATACGTTTTTTCTTTGTATTGTCTTCGGTTTGCACACTTTACGGCATAGCCGTGAAGTTAGGCGGCACCTCAATAGTAAAAATAAAGGAGATTTATTTTGTAATATCTTCGGTTTGCACTAACTTTGTGCAGAAAATTACGACAGATGAATTCATCCGATATTATTGGCAAATTGAAAAGCCGTTATCTGTGGGGCAACCTTTGCGCTATGGCACTGGTGGTGCTGGCATTGGTGATAGGGGTGAAGTTCGCCCTCGACGCCTATACCCATCATGGCGAAGCCATAACCGTGCCCAACCTGAAGGATAAGCGCTTTGCTGACGCCGACCGTATCATGGCCGACCTCAATCTGGTGATGGTGGTCAACGATACCGGCTATGTCAAGACTCTCCCTCCCGACTGCATCCTGAGCCAGTCGCCTGCAGCGGGCGACAAGGTGAAGTCGGGACACGTAATCTATGTCACCATCAACTCGCTGCATACCCCAACCCTCACCATTCCCGACGTGATAGACAACAGTTCGCTGCGCGAAGCTATGGCGCGACTCTCTGCCATGGGCTTCAGGCTCGGCACACCCCAACGCGTGCCCGGCGAGAAGGACTGGGTCTATGGCATCACCGTACACGGACGCCATGTGTCGGCGGGCGACCGCGTGGCTGTCGACGACCCGATAGTGGTACAGGCTGGCAGCGGCATGGTAGACGAAGCCGACTCCATCAACTTTATCGACCCGTTTGACGAGAACGAGTCGGCGGGCGAGGTGGACGAATTTGAAGAGGTCAAGGCTCCGCCGACGGCAGCCGAATAGGCTCGGGGGCTACACCTTATTATATATATAAAGCATCATGACAGACGAAGACATCAACCTGCAAGATATAGACGAACTCGAAGGCGAACCCCAGCTCTACGAGCACTTCAGATTTGTCGTGGACAGCGGCCAGGAGCCGCTGCGCATAGACAAGTATATGCTCGAAAAGCTGCAGCACTCGAGCCGCAACCGCATACAGCGTGCCGCCGATGCCGGTTTTGTGCATGTCAACGACCGCCCCGTGAAGCGCAACTATCGCGTGCGCCCGGGCGATGTGGTCACGCTCATGCTCGACCGTCCGCGCCACGACACCTCTATCGAGGCCGAGGACATACCACTCGATGTGGTCTATGAAGACAGCCAGCTGATGGTGGTCAACAAGCCCGCCGGCCTCGTGGTTCACCCCGGCGTGGGCAACTTCACGGGTACGCTGGTCAACGCCCTCGCCTGGCATCTGCGCGATGTCGAGGGCTACGACCCCAACGATCCCGAGGTGGGTCTGGTGCATCGCATAGACAAGGATACGAGCGGTCTGCTGGTGGTAGCCAAGACTCCCGACGCCAAGACCAAGCTGGGACTGCAGTTCTTCAACAAGACTACACATCGCAGCTACAATGCCCTGGTATGGGGAAACGTCAAGGACGACGAAGGACGCATCGAAGGCAACATCGGGCGCGACCCTAAAGACCGTCTGCGCATGGCTGTATTTGCGCCAGACTCGGGCATAGGCAAGCCCGCCGTGACCCACTACCGCGTCATCGAGCGGTTTGGCTATGTCACCCTCATCGAGTGCATTCTCGAGACCGGTCGCACCCACCAGATACGCGCCCACATGCGGTCGATAGGCCATCCCCTCTTTGCCGACGAGCGCTACGGTGGCATGGAAATCCTGCGCGGCGAGCGCAGCGCCTCCTACCGCGCCTTTGTGCAGAACTGCTTCTCACTCTGTCCGCGGCAGGCACTCCACGCCCGCACACTGGGTTTTGTGCATCCCACCACGGGCAAGCAGATGGACTTCACGTCTGAGTGGCCTGAAGACATGCGCCAGCTCATCGAGAAGTGGCGTACGTTTATCGCAGGAACAACCAAAAATACTTTTGCAGAGAACTAAACAAGGATAAAGATGAAAGAACTGAAAAGAAACATCGCCATCGTTTGCGGCGGCGACTCATCAGAGCACGATGTCTCTATGCGCTCGGCACAGGGCATCTATTCGTTTTTCGACAAAGAACGTTACAATGTATATATCGTGGATGTCAAAGGACAGGACTGGCACGTGCAGCTCGCCGACGACACCACTGCCCAGATAGACAAGAACGACTTCACCTTCGTATGCGACGGTAAGGTCGTCGAATTTGACTACGCCTACATCACCATCCACGGCACCCCCGGCGAGAACGGACTGATGCAGGGCTACTTTGACCTGCTCCATGTGCCCTACTCCACCAGCGGCGTGCTGGTCGAGGCAATGACCTTCGACAAGTATGTGCTCAACAACTATCTGAGAGGCTTCGGCGTCAACGTGGCCGACAGCATCCTGGTGCGCCGTGGCGAGGAGATCGACGAGAACGAGGTGGCACGCCGTCTGGGTATGCCCTGCTTTGTCAAGCCCGCTGCCGACGGTTCGAGCTTCGGCGTGTCGAAGGTGAAAGAGCCCGACCAGCTGGCTGCCGCACTGCGCGTGGCATTCATGGAGAGCAACGAGGTGATGATAGAGCGCTATATGCAGGGCACAGAGATAAGCATAGGCTGCTACAAGACCAAGGAGAAATCGGTGGTATTCCCCGCTACCGAGGTGGTGACGAGCAACGAGTTCTTCGACTACGCCGCCAAGTACAACGGTCAGGTGCAGGAGATTACGCCTGCCCGCATAGCCGACGCCACCGCCAAAGCCGTGGCCGAGGAGACCAGCCGCATCTATGACATCCTGCACTGCAACGGCATCATACGCATCGACTATATCATCACCAAGGATGCCGAGGGCAACGACTGCATCAACATGCTCGAAATCAACACCACACCCGGCATGACCGCCACCAGCTTCATCCCACAGCAGGTGCGCGCCGCCGGCCTCGACATCACCCAGGTACTGAGCGAGATTGTGGAGAACCAGTTCTAACCTACAGAACTTCCGCTTATGAAAATTCCTGAACAATTTGACCCCATCCGTCCGTTTGAACCCGACGAGTTACCGGACGTCTTTGACCGCCTGCTCCAGAACGAGCAGTTCAGCAGCGTGCTGGCCTATCTCTACCCTGACGTGCCCAAAGAGGCGCTGGCTGCCAAGATGCACGCCTGCAAGGACAACCTCGATTTCCAGAAGACCTTCTGCTACGGTTTTCTTGTACAGCTGCTGGCGCGGCTCAGCAAGGGATGCGACATCGACATCGCATCGCTCGACACCGACAGCCGCTACACCTTCATCAGCAACCACCGCGACATAGTGCTCGATTCGGCACTGCTCGACAAGCTGCTGATAGACGCGGGCTTCAACACGACATGTGAAATCGCCATCGGCGACAATCTGCTCAAGCTGCCCTGGGTCAAGGACCTGGTGCGCGTCAACAAGTCGTTTATCGTAGAGCGTGCCCTCTCCATGCGCGAGATGCTGATGGCGAGCAAGCGGCTGAGCGAGTACATGCACTTCGTCATCGCCGAGAAGAACGACAACATATGGATAGCCCAGCGCGAAGGCCGCGCCAAGGACAGCAACGACCGCACCCAGGAAGCCATACTCAAGATGATGGTGATGGGCGGCGATGGCTCTATCATAGACCGCCTGAAGCAGCTGCACCTCGTGCCCCTCGCCATAAGCTATGAGTACGACCCTTGCGACTATCTCAAGGCTGCCGAACTGCAGGCGCGCCGCGACAACCCCAGTTGGCAGAAAGGCCCGATGGACGACGTGACAAGCATGCAGACCGGCATCATGGGCTACAAGGGATACATACACTACCAGTGTGCCGACTGCATAGACAGCTACCTCGACACCATCCCGGCAGACACGCCCAAGACCGAGCTCTTCCGCCTCATCGCCGACCACATAGACCGGCAGATATTTGCGGGCTACCGCCTCTATCCCAACAACTACGTGGCGCTCGACCTGCTGCACGGCGACTCTGCCCACGCCGACCACTACACGGCTGAAGACAAGGCGCAGTTTGAGGCTTACCTCAAGGGCCAGCTGGACAAGATAGAGATGGAGGGCAAGGACGATGCCTATCTGCGCGAACAGATGCTCAAGATGTATGCCAACCCGGCTATCAACCAAATGGGGCTGTGATATGAGATACTGGCTACTGGGCGTGATGGCAGTGGTGATGGCGGCTTGCGAGAGCAGCAGCTACGACTCGGGCGACGGACACTACTCGTATATGCAGGCTGAAATGGTCGACGCATATACGAAAGACAAGGGCGTGATAAGCCGCGTGGTGACCGACGAGGGAAAGGCGCTGCAGCTGCAGCCCACGATTACGGCAAAATGGGCGGCAAAGGCCGACACGCTGTATCGTGCCCTGTTCTACTACGACTATCACGACGCAGCCACCACCGTCAAGCCACGCTCTATCGGTGCGGTGCCGGTGTTGCGGCCTGTAGAGACCACACGCCCCGACACGCTGCGCACCGACCCGCTCGGACTCGAAAGCGCATGGCGCAGCACTACCGGGCGCTATATCAACATGAGACTGGCGCTCAAGGCGGGTGCCAAGGACAACGGAGAGATGGGGCGCCAGACCGTGGGCGTGAAGTGTGACACCCTACGCACGGGCAGCCGCGAGCAGTTTACCTTCACGCTGCTGCACAACCAGAACGGGGTGCCCGAATACTACACCCAGGTGGCGTTTGTGAGCATCCCGCTCGACGAGAGGGCACAGGAAGCCGACATCGTGGTGCGCGTCAACACCTACGGCGGACTCATGGAGCGCCGATATTAGACCGAAACCCATACCCCAAACAAAAAAAGATGCACAACATGCTGCTGGCAGCGCGTTGTGCATCTTATATATTATATAATGTATAGTCGTTATACTCCGAGCTTGATGGCGAGCTTCTCAAGCATATCGCGGGTCATGGCGTCGAGGTCGTAGCGTGGACACCAGTCCCACTCCTCGCGCGCACAGGTATCGTCGAGACGGTCGGGCCAGCTCTCGGCTATGCTCTGCTTGAGTGGGTCTACATCATAGACCATCTCAAAGTCGGGCTTGTACTTCTTGATGGCCTGGTATACGGTCTCGGGACCGAAGCTGAGCGATGCGATGTTGAACGCATTGCGGTGAACGAGGCGCGAGGGGTCGGCCTCCATCACGTCGATGGCTCCCTTGAGCGCGTCGGGCATGTAAATCATATCCATCAGTGTGCCCTCCTTGATAGGACATACGAAGCGCTCGCCGCGAACTGCCGAGTAATAGATGTCGACAGCATAGTCGGTGGTGCCGCCACCAGGAGGAGTGACATAGGAGATGACTCCGGGGAAGCGCACGGCACGGGTATCGACGCCATACTTATTGAAATAATAGTCGCTGAGCAACTCGGTGGTAACCTTGGTGACGCCATACATGGTGCGGGGACGCTGGATGGTGTCCTGGGGAGTCATCATCTTGGGTGTAGATGGTCCAAAAGAACCTATCGAGCTGGGTGTGAATACGGCGCAGCCATGTTCGCGAGCCACTTCGAGTATGTTCCAGAGTCCATCGATACCTATCTTCCATGCCAGACGAGGCTTGGACTCGGCCACTACCGACAGGAGCGCAGCCAGATTGTAGATGGTGTCGATATTATACTGCTTTACCACGCTGGCTATCATCTCGCCGTTGGTGACATCAGCCTCGGCCGACGGACCACTCTCCAGCAACTCTCCCTTGGGCTCTGCGCCCTTGATATAGCCAGCTACTACATGGTCGTTGCCATAGATTTTTCTCAATTCACGCGTCAGCTCAGAACCAATCTGGCCTGTAGAGCCGATGACCAAGATATTTTTCATGTGTCAAGTACTTAAAATTATGGGTGCAAATTAACTAATTTTTTTTGAGACTAAGGAGAAAAAAGCTATAAAAAAACCTTTTTACCCGCAGATTAACAAAAAAAACAGGCAAACGCTTTTATTTGTCGAAAATAATGCGTTATTTTGTAGTCTAACAAGAACTAAAACGTGAACAAACATGTACGGTAAAATCAAAGAACAGCTCTGCGCTACTCTGGAAAATCTCAAGAGCGCAGGTCTTTACAAAGAAGAACGCATCATCGAGAGCCCCCAGGGTGCTGCCATCCAGGTCAAGGGCGAAGAAGTGCTTAACTTTTGTGCCAACAACTATCTCGGTCTGTCCAACCATCCCCGCCTCATCGAGGGTGCCAAGCAGATGATGGACCGTCGCGGTTTCGGTATGTCTTCGGTTCGCTTCATCTGTGGTACTCAGGACATCCACAAGGAACTTGAGGCTGCCATCAGCGACTACTTCCATACCGAGGACACCATACTCTATGCCGCCTGCTTCGACGCCAACGGCGGTCTCTTCGGCTCTTTCCTCACCGAGGAAGACGCCATCATCTCCGACGCCCTCAACCACGCCTCTATCATCGACGGTGTGCGCCTGTGCAAGGCCAAGCGCTACCGCTATGCCAACGCCGACATGGCTGAGCTTGAGAAGTGTCTGCAGGAGGCTCAGGCCCAGCGCTTCCGCATCATCTGTACCGACGGTGTATTCTCGATGGACGGCAACGTGGCTCCGATGGACAAGATCTGCGACCTCGCTGAAAAATACGACGCCCTCGTCATGGTCGACGAGTCTCACTCGGCTGGCGTGGTAGGTGCTACCGGTCACGGCGTGAGCGAACTGTGCAATACCTATGGCCGCGTAGACATCTATACCGGCACACTGGGCAAGTCGTTTGGTGGCGCCCTCGGCGGTTTCACCACCGGCCGCAAGGAAATCATCGACATGCTGCGCCAGAGCAGCCGTCCTTACCTCTTCTCCAACTCGCTGGCTCCCGCCATTATCGGCGCCAGTCTCGAGGTGTTCAAGATGCTCAAGGAAGACAACTCCATCCATGACCATCTGGTAGAGAATGTCAACTACTTCCGCGACAAGATGCAGGCTGCCGGCTTTGACATCAAGCCCACCCAGAGCGCCATCTGCGCCGTGATGCTCTACGACGCGCCGCTCTCTCAGCGCTATGCCAACCGTCTGCTCGAGGAAGGTATCTACGTCACGGGCTTCTACTATCCTGTAGTGCCCAAGGGCGAGGCCCGCATCCGTGTGCAGCTCTCTGCCGCCCACACCCGCGAGCAGCTCGACAAGTGTATCGCCGCCTTCATCAAGGTGGGCAAGGAACTTGGCGTGCTCAAATAAACCCGATTTCGTTTTCAAGATTATAGCCGCAGGCACATTCTCAGTGATGAGGAACGCCTGCGGCGTTTTTGTGTCCAGCCGCAAGACGGGCGGAAAAGATGCCATTTTCCCTGTCTATAGTCAAAAAAAGCGGAAGATAAGTTTGGCATTAACGGAAATTGTCTTAATTTTGTAACCATAGCCATCGGCCATCGGCTATGGCTGTCATCTGAAATACTATACACCAAACCTAACGACTGAACTATGAGTGTACTGAAAGAGAACGCAAGACTTGACAAGTACCTTGCCCAAAGCCTCATCAAGGAGAACGAATATACCGAGACCTACCGTGTGATAGACGACAACGACAACATCTATTTTCTCAAGCTGTATATCCTCAAGAAGACTCCAGAGCGCCTCATGGACACTGCCACGCACGAGGTCTACACCATCGAGCGCTGCAAGAAACTTGTCAATGAAAACATCGTCTCCTTCATCGATTCGGGCAAGGTCCACCTGGACTGCGGAGAGTGCCACTACTTCGTCACCAATTATTTCACCGGCGACGTGCTGATGGACAAGCTCGCCCGCGAAGGCAGGATGGATGCCGACACCGCCCTGAATATATATAGAGGTATTCTCAACGGCCTCGGCTACCTGCACCGTCAAGGCCTGTGCCACAACGACATCACTCCCCGCAACATCATGCTTTCCAAGGTGGCTGGAGGCATTCCCGAAATCATCGATATGGGGCACACAGCGCCGCGATGCAATGGAAAGACACCCTTTGAGGTGGCAGACCTGGAGGTGGAGTACTGCGCCAACGAGACCTTCATGGGCCTCTACGACGAGCAGAGCGACATCTTCTCTGCCACGGCCGTCCTCTACACCATGCTCTTCGGCGCGGCTCCGTGGGAGATGACCTTTACCGAGGGCATGACCAGAGCGCGCCGCTTCGCGCTCATCAAGGAGAAGCGCAAGTCAGAACAACTCTCGCTCGAGGGTGTGGACCTCGACGACAAGACCACCCGCATCCTGCAGAAGGGTCTGGCGGTGAAATACGAAGACCGCTTCAAGTCGGTCGAGGAAATCATCAGCCTCATCGACGGCAAACCCTGTCAGGAGACCACCGGTGCCAATGCACCGGGACAGTCCTCTGGCCACAACACCCAGCAGGCGGAAGACAACCCCAACGCCGTAACGTTCAGCGTGGAGCAGCAGAAGGGCAACGGATTTGCCGACATCGCCGGCATGAAGGAACTCAAGGACATGCTCTACCAGCGCGTAATCTTTGTCATCAAGAACAAGGAACTGGCAGAGCGCTACAAGCTCACGCCACCCAATGGCATGCTGCTCTATGGTCCTCCCGGATGCGGCAAGACGTTCTTCGCAGAAAAATTCGCCGAAGAGACGGGCTTCAACTTCCTCATGGTCAAGACCTCAGACCTGGCGAGCATCTACATCCACGGTTCGCAGGAGAAGATAGGCAGTCTCTTCAAGCAGGCACAGGAAAAAGCACCGTCTGTGCTGTGCTTCGACGAGTTTGACGCGCTGGTCCCCAACCGCTCCAACATCGACAACACGAGCATGTCGGGCGAAGTCAACGAGTTTCTGAGCCAGCTCAACAACTGCTCCAAGAAGGGCATCTTTGTCATCGCCACTTCCAACCGCCCCGACAAAATAGACCCGGCTGTGCTGCGTACCGGCCGCATAGACAAGCAAATCTACGTGCCGCTGCCCGACCTCGACGCGCGCAAGGAGATGTTCATGCTCCACCTCAAGGACCGCCCCTACGACGAGACAGCCATCGACGCCCAGCATCTGGCTGAGCTCTCCGACGGATACATAGCCAGCGACATCGCCTATATAGTAAACGACGCAGCCATGACGGCAGCCTTCACCAACCAACTCATCAGCCAGGAACTGCTCGAGACCTCCATCCGCAACACGCGCCCCTCGATACGCCCCGAGATAGTCAAGATGTACAAGGAGATAGAAGAGAAGATGCAGGGAGTGGAGCGCCGCAACATGGAACGCCCGCGCATAGGTTTCAACGCCTGACAGAAGCAAGAGATCAATAAACCATATACATCCTAACAACCAAAACCCAAAGATTATGACAAATGTAGATTTAATGAAAGAGTTCCTCAGCTCACAAGGTTTCAAATACGAGCAGGACGAAGACAACGACATCTTCTTCAAGTACCAGATGCGCAACTTCATATTCATGGGCAGCGACAACGACGAGACATTCCTGCGTCTGGTCATGCCGGGCGTCTTTGACGTGACCGAAGACAACCGCGCCGGCGTCCTCGAAGCCACCAACGCGGTGAGCGTCTCGATGAAGGTGGTCAAAGCCACTATCGTCAACGACAATGTGTGGCTCTCTGCCGAGCTGCTGATAGACAGCACGCCCGTCTTTGACGACATTATCCCCAGAGTGCTCGATATTCTGCTTGCCGCCCAGCAGGAGTTCTACAAGCAGATTAACTGACGCTGTCGCCCTGGTCGCCACGGCGACAACCGACCCATACGAAAAAGATGCACAACGCGCTGCCAGCAGCATGTTGTGCATCTTCTTTATATGGACTACGGCCAAGCCGATGGCTCAGCCAGCCCCACTGATATTCGTCCGCCCCGCGGCAAGTGTTTCCTCACAGTTTGCCTTCCTCGCGATAACTGTAGTAGGCGCCATCGGTGACGATGACATGGTCTATCAGTCTGATACGCATGGTCTCACAGGCTTTGCGCATGAGGTCGGTAATGCGGTCGTCATCGCGGCTGGGATGGCAGTTGCCACTGGGATGGTTGTGGCAGAGCGCCATCACGGTGGCATTGCAGAGCAGAGCCTCGCGGAGCGCCACCCTCACATCGACCGCCGTCTCGCTGATACCACCATGGCTCAGCCGCAGCACCTTGATGAGCCTGAACGACTGGTTGGCCAGCACCACCCACGCCTCTTCGACATCGAGGTCCTGCATACGGGGATGCATCTCGCGATAGATGGCGTTGGCGCTGTCCATGCGCGGGCGTTCCTCGGGTCGCGACACCTGTCGGCGACGGCCCATTTCACAGGCGGCCTGAATGGTCACCGCCTTGGCCAGTCCCACGCCCTTGTATCGCTGCAGCTCGGCAAGCGAGAGTTTGCCCAGCTGGTTGAGATTGTTGCCACAGTCGGCCAGTATCTCCTTCATCAGGTCTACAGCGCTCTTCTCGGGAGTGCCCGACCCGATGAGGATGGCCAGCAGCTCGGCATTGCTCAGCGCCGACGCTCCCAGGCGGGCCAGCTTCTCACGCGGACGGTCTTCCTCTGCCCACTGGTTGATACTCAGACTGCCGGAGGTCATTTATAGAAGGTTTTTTCGTAAGCACTGAACTCACTCTTGCCACACACACAGCGCTTCCACCACGCCGAGAGGAAGCCGCAGCCATAGCCCGTGAGCTGGATGAAGGCCGAGGCGATGCTGAGCACACCCACGCGCAGACTGCGCGCCGAGCGGGTGGCGTCGATGCAGATGATGAGCGAATAGAGCACCAGCGGAGCCAGTGCCAACGCCATGAGCCATGGTCCGGCAGTGGTCTGCGGGCAAGCAGCCCATACCCCTGCTCCCACCAGAGCCATCACCACCAACAGCGCCACACCCACGGTGAAGACCATAGGCAGCAGATGGACGAGCTTGAGGCTCTCGGGATATTTCTTGTAGAGGTTGATGCGCGCGATACCGCTGTTGTAGACCTGCCGCCAGAACTTGCGGAAGTCTGTACGGCGCTTGTGCCACACCCAGGCTGCGGGGAAAAGGCGGCAGCGGCATCCTGCCTTGAATATACGGATAGAGAAGTCGATGTCTTCGCCAAAGCGCATACGCGAGAAACCACCCAGACGCTCATAGACATCACGACGGATGCCCATATTAAACGAGCGGGGATAGAATTTGTCCAGTTTCTTCTTGCCGCCACGTATTCCGCCGGTGGTAAAGAAGCTCGTCATCGAGTAGGAGATGGCTTTCTGCACCGGAGTAAACGACGGATGGGCACTGTCGGGGCCACCAAAAGCATCGCACTCGCGCTCTGCCAGTTCGGCATCTACCGCCGAGAGATAGCCCGGAGGCAACACCACGTCGGAGTCGAGCACGATGAGATACTCTCCCTGCGCCCGCTCCGCACCATAGTTGCGGCTCTGGCCAGGGCCCGAGTTCTCCTTATTATAATAGTGCAGGTCTAATCGGTCGGCATATCGGTCGCACACGTCGCGGCAAGGCACTGCCGACCCGTCTTCGACCACCACCACCTCAAAGTCACGACACTCCTGGCGCGTAAGGCTGTCGAGCAGCTCGTCGACCTCATCGGGACGGTTGTAGACGGGTATGATAAAACTATATTTCATGTCAGTAGTACAGATAGGATTGATGGTATTGAAACGCAGACAACCTATATCTCAGAACACCCACCATGGTGGCCCCGGAGATATAGGTTGTCACAAAAGTATAGGGTGCTGCGCGATTACTCGCTTACACGACCCAGATAGCTGCCATCACGGGTATCGACCAGGATGGTCTCGCCCTCGTTGATAAACAGAGGCACGCGTACGGTGGCACCCGACTCGAGAGTAGCGGGCTTGGTGGCGTTGGTAGCGGTGTTACCCTTTACGCCGGGCTCGCTGTGAGTAATCTTCAGAGTAGTCTTTACAGGCATCTCGGCGAGCAGGATAGTGCCGTCAGTTGTATCGGTTACAACCTCTACCACATCACCTTCCTTCATATACTCCACACCGGTAATCTGGTGTGCAGGGATTGGAATCTGCTCGAAAGTCTCCTGATTCATGAAGATACGGCCTGTGGCATCCTCATAAAGATACTGGTAAGGACGGCGCTCCACGCGAACATCCTCGAGCTTGAAACCAATCTGGAATGTACGCTCAAGCACACGGCCGTCAGCAACATTCTTCAGCTTGGTTATCATTACTGTGTTACCCTTACCCGGCTTTCTGTGCTGGAAGTCGATGCAAGTCCAAATCTTGCCATCCATGCGGATGCAAGTACCGATTTTGATTTCCTGTGAGTTAATCATATTGTTATTATAATGTTGTTGTCTGCTAAAAGCGGTGCAAAGTTACTACTTTTTTATAAAAAAACATCTAATTCTGACCGAAAAATGTCTGAGTTCTTTGTTATTTCAAAAATTATGCGTACTTTTGCAACCCAAAAAGGCGTCTATGCTTCCACCGGCATCATGGCCAGGGAGACGGCAGCCGTTTCAGAGACAGAAATAATAACAAATAAAAGATAAGCATAAGATGAAAAGAACATTTCAGCCACACAACCGTCGTCGTGTAAACAAGCACGGCTTCCGTGAGAGAATGGCAACAAAGAACGGCCGCCGCGTATTGGCTTCTCGCCGTGCTCATGGTCGCAAAAAGTTAACCGTTTCTGACGAGCACCACGGCAAATAATGTCGTTGACGTTAATCCGAAACAAAAAGGAGCGAAGATTACCACATCTTTGCTCCTTTTTGTTTATACCCCTATCACTCCGGCACACGCATCTCTCGCTGCTCGCATCCTCTCCGCCAGCGCCATCACTCCTACCTCCCCTGCTATCTACCTGACCACCATTACCACGACCACGCAACAAAGGCACGCAAACCCATATCGGACGACACGAGCCACCAGTGATAATCATAAATCTTGTGGAGGTAGTGGGCACACCCCCGAAAGGAAGCGTGCTTTTATTAAAATGGTTAATTCATTTGGTAATCAGAAAGTTTCCTCGTATATTTGTATAATTATCAAGAGGAATTGCTTATGTGCAAATTTGAAGAAATAGAAGGTTGGCGTTTTTCCAATGACAAGACCATCCGAGAGATCAAAAATGCCGTGCATGAGGAGGTATATTTGAGGCGAATATATCTCATCATTAGCATTTTGCTTGCTTATATGGGAACTATTAGCATGCAAGCTCAATCATGCGAGGGACGAGTGTACCTAAAGAATGGTATCCAGCAACTCTATGAAAGTAATGACCGAATAGACTTGCCACGCAAGAAAAAGGATGTTCAAGTTTATAGAAACTTCTTTTCTCGCCAATGCACTAGCGATGTGATACCTTTCGCCAACATTGATTCTGTAGTAGTGTGGAATGCCACCTCCAAGCAAAACGTACGCACACTTGTTCCCTTGGAAAATGTGGGATGGAGCTGGCTATATGTTAACCACCCACGATTACAAGTCTATATTTATGCCTCCCAAGGTTATTCCGTGACGGACATGGGAGGGATGAAAGCTTGGCAAGGTAACACAGTAGCAGCAATGTTTTTCATCCCAAGCAAGACGGCTTGCGACTTCTATATCAGACAGGCTGATGGCAAGCTTATATGTCTGGGAGATACCTATAAGAAATGCGACAAACCCTTTATCCGAGAACTTTGCCACTGTGTAGGACTTTCGCAGGAATGGGAAAAGAAACTCATTGGACTAGGTGAACACAACCGAAGTTCTATGATACAACGAGTGATAGAAGTATTAGATGACAAACAATAAATAACAACTAAAAGGAATCATTATGAAAGCAATGAAGTTTTGGCTGCTCATAGCAGTAATGATGGTAGCGATAGCTGCACACGCTCGCAAGAATGACGACCCAGAAATGCGTCATGTTCGCCTCACTATGATGGATGGCAAACAGATAGAGGGCTACATTCCTAAGAAGTACATGGGGTGGGCGTTAGAATATCAAGTAAGACTTGCCGAGAATCCAGATGGCAAAAAAGCCAAGAAGTACGATGCTGAGAAAATAGCCAAGATGGAATGGCTTGCACTCACAGAGGAACACCCTGAAGGCGAAGTGTGGGAACATTGCCAAACGATAGCACGTAATTCGATTAGGGCTGTAAAAGAGGATCGCCTTATGGAACTCCTTTACCGCGGCAAGAATGCATCTGTCTATCAAGTTCACGTATTTCTGCCTGGCAATGGCATAAACACAGGAAACTCTTGGGCTACTTGGTATGCACTGAAGCCTAATGGACAGAAAAGGGCATTTATTCTTTACAATGCAACGCTTGGCAAAATGGGAAGCCTGGATCGACAATTCAAGGATCAAAAGGAATATGAGGGACTGAAGAATTACATTCTTGAATGGTGGAACAAAGATAAGTCTTTAGCTAGGAAGCAACTGAATGATGGCGTAGCTATCTTTAGCCATATCTATGATGAATGGAAAGCAGCTTCCAGTAAACAATAATCGGGATTAAGAGTCTCCGACTACAAGGTTGTAGAAACATAGTTTTGATTTTACCGCACACCTCACTAAGCAGCACTTAACTAATTATTACACAATAAATTAGGTAGTGTACGATGTTCAATCAACACCGCACCCGTACCCGAGCAATACAAGGAGTCATCGATATCCCAACATTAGGTGCCTTGAACGCGGTAGTGTAAACAGAACTGTGTCACGGCTCTGATTTTTTATTCTTTCCCTCTTATTTGTGTGCAGATTTCATATCTGCACACAAATAAGAGGAGCCTTTCACAGACAAAGTTACATAATCTTGAACCTATCTCCAATTTTTATAGCAAGTTGTTGTGATATCAGTGCCCAATTAGACAGGGGCATAGTCCATTTCCCACTAATGTATCGATAGGCAAGATACACAAGCTTTTCAAGTGCGGTGTCTGACGGGAATATACCCTTGTTCTTCGTTACTTTGCGCACCTGACGATGATAGCCATCAACCGTATTGGTTGTGTAGATAATCTTGCGGATTGCAGGAGTATACTAAAATCTTCCGTAAGACGCTCCCAGTTGTCGCGCCAGGATTTGATAACTATAGGGTACATCTCACCCCATTTTTCATCAACCATGTCAAGCTGTGCCAATGCGGAATCCTTGCTTACGGCACCGTATACGGTCTTGAGATTCTTCAGAAACTCTTTCTGATGCTTGCTTCCTACATACTTGATTGAGTTGCGGATTTGGTGGACTACACATAGCAGAACGGAGGTTTCTGGGAATACACTTTGGATTGCGTAAGGGAATCCCTTAAGACCGTCTACGCAACAAACCAGAATATCACGTACACCACGGTTCTGAAGGTCGGTCATTACATCAAGCCAGAAGTTAGCAACCTCACTCTCAGATATATACATACCAAGAAGATCCTTGTAGCCAGACTTGTTTATACCTAAGATATCGTATATTGCACGAGTGACTGCACGACCCTTATCGTCCTTCACCTTGTAGTGAATGGCATCAAGCCAGCAAATGGCATACACGGGGTCAAGCATACGCGACTTCCATGCTGTTATTTCGGGAAGAACTCGGTCTGTTATAGCACTGATGGTTTCGGGCACGGGAATGGCGGAGAGCAGAAGAGAAGGGAATACTGGTGGCGTGAGGCTGGCGGCTGGCTGAGAGACAGCCGAGGCGGCTCCGAGGCGGCGGAGGCAGATGACGGCAACCAGGCAGAACAAAAAAAGCGGAGGGTCTCTACAGACTCTCCGCCTAACTGGCATTGGTCGGGATGAGGCGACTCGAACGCCCGACCCCTACGTCCCGAACGTAGTGCGCTACCAACTGCGCTACATCCCGAATGCGGATGCAAAGGTAAATGAAAAAACCGACAATCGAGCAAAAAACCATGAAAAAATTGCCTGTGCCACTCAAAATGAGTACCTTTGTAAACCAATACAAAGGTATAGCTATTAACAATCTAAACAACAGACAATGAAAATGTATCGCAGACTGGGTCTGCTGGCGGCACTGGTAATGATGACGTCGGCAGCCTTTGCACAGATGACCATGGTGAGCAAGGGTAAGGCCAAGGCGTATATCGTGCTGGCCGAAGACAACAGTGTTAACCGCGAAGCAGCCGACATGCTGGCGCGGTTTGTCAACAAGATTTCAGGAGCACAGCTGGAGATAGCTCCCGCCCAGGCCAAAGGTGGCGCCATCGTGATAGGCGAAGCCGCAGCCACTCCCGCCGAGGACGGCTTTGAGCTCGTCTGCAAAAACGGCGCGCTGCACATCAAGACCGGTGGCGGCAAGGGTGCCGTCTATGGCGTGGTAACTCTGCTGGAGCGCTATATGGGCGTAAGCTACTATGCCTACAAGGCCTACACGCTCACCCCTTCAGCCAACATCGAGTTGCCCGAAATCGAGATGAGCGACAAGCCCGCCTTCCGTTTCCGCCAGACCCACAGCTACGGCTGCCAGGACCCCGACTTTGAGCGCTGGTTCCGCCTGGAGAACAGTCAGGACGAGTTTGCAGGCAATCTGTGGGTGCATACCTTCAACCGCATCCTCCCCTCGTCGGTCTACGGCGAGAAGCACCCCGAATACTATTCGTTCATCAACGGCAAGCGCCGCCCTGGAAGCCACAGCCAGTGGTGTCTCTCCAATCCTGAGGTCTACGAGCTGGCGGTGCAGAAGATAGACTCTATCTTCAAGGCCAACCCCGGCATGAAGATGATTAGCGTAAGCCAGAACGACGGCAACAACACCCAATGCCACTGCGAGGCCTGCGCCAAGATAGAGGAGTACGAGGGTGCCCCCTCGGGCAATCTTATCCGCTTTGTCAACAAGCTCGCCAAGCGCTTCCCCGACAAGCAGTTCTCTACCCTCGCCTACCTGTACAGCATGCACCCACCCAAGCATGTAAAACCGCTGCCCAACGTCAACATCATGCTCTGCGACATAGACTGCAAGCGCGAGGTGCCTCTGACCGACAACGAGTCGGGCCGCGACTTCATGCGGGCGCTCGAGGGCTGGAGCAAAATCAGCAACAACATCTTCGTATGGGACTACGGCATCAACTTTGACAACATGGTGGCTCCTTTCCCCAACTTCCACATCATCCAGAAGAACATACAGCTCTTCAAGGAGCACCACGCTACCATGATATTCGAGCAAATCAACGGCGGGCGCCAGCGCGGTACCGACTTCGGCGAGATGCGTGCCTACATGATAGCCAAACTCATGTGGGACCCCTATCAGAACGCCGACTCGCTGATGCGCACATTCATGAAGGGATACTATGGCGCAGCTGCACCTTATATATATAAGTACCAGATGATGCTCACCGGAGCGTTGCTGTCATCGTCGACACCGCTGTGGATATACGACTCACCCATATCCCACAAGAACGGTATGCTCAACGACCGTCTGATGAAGGTCTATGCCGAGATTTTCGACCAGGCCGAGGCTGCCGTGGCCGGTGACAGCACCCTACTTGCCCGTGTCCAGACCGCTCGTCTGCCTCTGCGCTACAGCGAGCTGGAGATAACCCGCACCAAGAACGGTCAGGACGCCGAAGCCACCAGCCGCAAGCTCGAGATATTCCGTGAGCAGTGTGCCAAGTACGGCATCACCAGCCTCAACGAGCGCAACAACCGCTACGACGACTACTGCGACCTCTACAAGAAGCGTTTCCTGCCCCACCCAGACACCAACAAGGCTTCCGGCGCCAAGGTGATATGGCACAGCGCTCCCGACAAGGCCTACCAGCCCATCGCCGACAAGGCCCTGACCGACGGACTCTATGGCGGCACTACCTTTGTGGAAAGCTGGGTAGGATGGGAAGGCCGCGACGCCGACTTCGTGCTCGACATGGGCGAGGCCAAGACCTTCAGCACCGTCACCACCGACTTCCTGCAGCAGCTGGGCGCATGGGTATTGCTGCCCAAGAGCATCAGCTACTCGTACTCGATGGACAACAAGACCTTTACCGACATGGGCCGCATCGACTTTGCCGAAGACAAAGACATACAGGTCAAGTTTATCCCCGGCACCGTGGCCGCCGCCCAGCCCGTAACCGCCCGCTATGTGCGCGTCAAGATTGAGACCATCGGCGTATGTCCTCCCTGGCACTACGGAGTGGGCTACCCGGCATGGTTCTTTATCGACGAGGTTGTCGTAGAGTAAAAACTATAGCACCCAACATAAAATAACCGCCGACAGTGGCTGATATACAAAATTATTGTTGTATATTTGCATGCTGCTTCGGCGGTTATTTTGTATACACGATGGACTATTCGGAGAAATTGGTAGTAAACGGTTTGCGCAAAGGAGATACAAAGGCTTTCAAGTATCTCTATGATACCCACTATCAGGTGCTTTGCCACTTTGCCAGCCGCTATCTGCGCGACGACTATCTCGCCGAGTCGGTGGTGGGCGACGTGATGTTCCATCTCTGGGAAAACCACGAGCGCATAGAGGTCGAAGTGTCGCTGCGCAGTTATCTTATCCGCTGCGTGCGCAACAGTTGTCTCGACCATCTGCGCAAGAACCGCGAGAAATACGAAATCGCCACCGAGGCCATCCCCCCTTCTTCAGACAACACCATGGTGACGGGCAACGGCGAACAGCCGCTGGGCCAGCTGCTGGACAAGGAGCTGGCAGAGAAGCTGGACGAAGCCATAGCCGCCCTGCCTCTGGAATGTCGCACGGTGTTTGAGCTGAGCCGCTTTGCCGGCAAGAAGCATGCCGAGATAGCCCTCGAACTGGGCATATCGGTCAACACGGTGAAGTATCACATCAAGCACGCCCTGCAGATGCTCAACGAGCGGCTGGGGCGCTACATCGTGATGGCACTCTCGCTCCTGAGCATACAGTAATCAATCACAACATAAAGCAAGAAACCACATGAAAAGACATGGACTATTATTGTGCCTGCTGGTGCTGATGCTCCAGGCCATGGCACAGAAGACAGACTACACCCGACTCATCACCCAGGGCGTGACCTATACCGGACGCACCCTCGCCCATGCTGACGGCAGCGTCAGCTTCGACTGGATAGGCGTATATGCGCAGACCGACTTCACCGGCGGCACCATCGCCGTAGACATGAGCAGCACCCGTCCCTGCTACTTCAACGTATTCATCGACGGAGAGTGGACCCAGAAGATATTTGCCGACAGTCTGAGCCACCAGCGCATCGTGCTGGCAGAGAAGTTGGGCAAGGGTACCCACCGTCTGCGTCTGCAGCGTGCCTGCGAGGGCAACGGCATCACCACCATCCACGGTTTCTACGGTGCCAAAGGTGCGCGGCTCAAGGCCGTGGAGCGCAAGAGCCGCATGATAGAAATCTTCGGCGACAGCTACACCTGCGGTTACGGCTCTGACTCGCCCACGCAGAACGAGCACTTCAAGATAGAGACCGAGAACGTGGACCACGCCTACGGCTGCCTCATAGCCCGCTACTTCGACACCGACTATGCCATCCAGGCACACTCAGGCCAGGGCATGGTGCGCAACTACGGCGACAAGAAGCAGCGCTCTGACTACAGCATGCTGGACCGCCACACCAAGGTGTATGACAACGACAAAACGGTGGAATATGACTTCAAGGCATACCGCCCCGACATCGTGCTCATCAATCTCGGCACCAACGACTTCTCGCGTGAGGTCACTCCCACTCCCGACCAGTATGTGGGCAACTATGTCAAGATGATCAAGAGTCTGCGCAGCCACTACGGCAACGTGCCCATACTCTGCATCATGCCCCACTCTGCCCGCAAATATCTGCAGGCTTGCTTCCCCATCCTGCGCGAGCGCTGCTATGACGACAAGCAGGTCTACTTTGCCGAACCCATGCTCGAGGTGCTGCGCGACGGACGCGACTATGGCGCCGACGGCCACCCCAACTACCAGGGCCATCGCAAGATAGCCATGAAGCTGATACCGCAGATAAGCCGTATCATGGACTGGAAGATGGAAGACAAAATCGTAAAATAACCAAACTACAGTATAATGAGAAAAGTAATGATGACACTGGCCTTGGCGCTGGGCCTCACTGCCGCAGCCGCCAATGCCGACTATAGGGTAGTACCGCTGCCAAGAGAGATTGCCGCAGCCAAGGGCGACGCGTACAGGCTGAACGGCGTGACCCGTATAGTGTATCAGGGCGACGCCGACATGGCGCGCAACGCCACATTCCTGGCAGAGTATATCGCTGAGAAGACAGGAATGAAACTCACCACCGCCGTGGCCGACAAGAAAAACCAGCGCGGCAACATCGTGCTGCGCACCGACGCCAAGATGAAGGAGGCCGAAGGCTACCACATCGAGGTATCAGCCCGTGGCATCACCATCAGCGGCGCCACAGTCCAGGGCGTCTTCTACGGCATACAGACCCTGCGCAAGAGTCTGCCCGTGCTCACCCAGGCCGAAGAGGTGACTCTGCCCGCCGTGGTCATCAACGACGCACCCCGCTTCGCCTATCGCGGCATGCACCTCGACTGCTCGCGCCACTTCTTCTCTGCCGACTTTGTCAAGCAGTATATCGACATGCTGGCGCTGCACAACATGAACCGCTTCCACTGGCATCTCACCGAAGACCAGGGATGGAACATCGAAATCAAGAAGTATCCCCGTCTGACCGAGGTGGGCGCATGGCGCAGCGGTACCACCATGGGCCGCAACTCCGATGTAGACGACCACGTGCGCTATGGTGGCTTCTATACCCAGGAGCAGGTGCGCGACATCGTAAAGTATGCTGCCGACCGCTATATCACCATCATCCCCGAGATAGACATGCCCGGCCACATGCTGGCAGCACTTGCCGCCTATCCCGAACTGGGCTGCACCGGCGGTCCCTATGAGGTGGGCCACTACTGGGGCGTGTACCGCGACATCCTCTGTGGCGGCAATCCCAAGACCTATCAGTTTATCAAGGACGTGCTCGACGAGGTGTGCGACCTCTTCCCCTCCGAGTACATACACATCGGCGGCGACGAGGCTCCCAAGATGCGTTGGGAGAAATGTCCCAAGTGCCAGCAGATGATAAGCGACAAGGGTATCGTGGCTGGCAACAAGCAGAGCAAGGAAGACCGTCTGCAGGGATATTTCGCTACCGAAGTGCAGAAATATCTGGCTGCTAAAGGCCGCAAGATCATAGGTTGGGACGAGCTGTTGGAGTGCAACGTAGACCAGTCGGCCACCATCATGTCCTGGCGCGGAGCCGAACCCGGCGCCCAGGCAGCCGCTCTGGGTCACGACGTCATCATGACGCCCAACAGCCACGCCTACTTCGACTACTACCAGACCTCCAACAACCACAACGAGCCTCTGCTCATCGGCGGCGACCTGCCTATAGAGAAGACCTACAGTTTTGAGCCCATACCCGAAGGCACTCCGGCAGAAGCCGGCAAGCACATCCTGGGCGTGCAGGCCAACCTCTGGACCGAGTACATCGTGTCCGAACCTCTGGCTGAGTATCAGGTGCTGCCCAGAATGGGTGCGCTGAGCGAGGTGCAGTGGATGGAGCCCGCACAGAAGGACTTCAAGAACTTTGTGAAGCGTGTGGAGTGTCTGCGCGCCATCTATGAACTCAAGGGCTACACCTATGCCAAGCATCTCTGGCCCGAAGAGCACCTCAAGGGTTCGCGTGAGTTGTAGCCCCACAGCCCGGAAGGAATAAAACAAGAAGAGGATGAACCCCTCCATCATGAAGGTTCATCCTCTTTCATGTGTAGTAGTCCCGCCGAGAATCGAACTCGGATCAAAGGTTTAGGAAACCTCCGTTCTATCCATTTAACTACGGGACCAACGCAACTGCAAAGGTAAGCATATTAATCAAAATATAAGAAAAAATATCGATTTTTCTTTTGGCGCGTTAAACCATTGGTACGCCAAATGCATCAAATAGATTGTATGAAACGACTATACATATTATTATTGTTCGCCCTCGCCACGATGACCATCATGGCGCAGGGAGTGATGAAGGGCCGCATACTGGACAAGGCCCACAGCACCCCACTCGAATTTGTCAACATTCTGGTGGTAGCCCAGAGCGACACTACCAAAATCATCGGCAGCGCCATATCCGACGCCGACGGCAAGTTTGCCGTGCGCAACCTGAAGGAAGGCAAGTACGTGGCACAGCTGTCATACCTGGGCTACAAGTCGATAAGACGCACATTTGCCATCACGGCTGCCGCGCCCACCGTGTCGTATGCCGTGCTCTACATGGCTGAAGACGCCCACATGCTCAAGGAAGTAAAGGTGACGGGGCAGCGCGCCACGATGAAACTGGAGGTAGACCGCAAGTCGTTTGACGTGAGCCAGCTGGTATCCAATTCGGGCCAGGCTGCCTCAGACGTGCTGGACAACATCCCCTCGGTCGAAGTAGACAACGACGGCAACATCTCACTGCGCGGCAACGAGAGCGTAGAGGTGTGGATAAACGGCAAGGCCAGCGGTCTGACCAGCGACAACCGCGCGCAGATATTGCAGCAGTTGCCCGCAGAGAGCATCGAGCGCATAGAAATCATCGACAACCCCTCGGCCAAATTCTCGGCTGAAGGTTCGGCGGGTATCATCAACATCGTGCTGAAGAAAGACCGCAAGGCAGGCTACTACGGTTCGGTAGAGGCGGGTGCCGACACCCGCGGCGGCGCTACGACGAGCTTCAACATCAATATGAACAGCGGCAAGCTGGACGCTTATCTCAACGTGGGCTACCGCCACCGCAAGAACCGCGGACACAGCCAGAGCGAGCAGTATTTCCCCCAGACCTCGCAGTATCAGCGCTATGCCGCCGACAACGACCGCATGGGCAACGGCATCTTCTCGCGGGCTGGCATCACGTGGCACGCCACCAAGAAAGACGACATCTCTCTGAGTGGTATGATTATGGACGGACGCCACAAGAACTGGTCGCTCACGCCCTACCAGTATGGCACTACAGGCAGCAGTACCCCCGACCGCATCATGACCCGACGCACATCGGGCATAGGCAATATGGATATGCTCTACGGAGAGTTCAACTACCGCCACAACTTCACCGACAAGCACTATCTGGACTTTGTGGTGGGACTGAGCAAGTGGAAGAGCGATGATGACAATGTGTATCAGGACTCTACCGACTATATCACAGGCGATATGCCTACCGTGTATAACTACCAGTATCGCCCCATGCACATCAACAACCGCCGCTGGACGGTGAAGCTCGACTATGAGAACCCCATCAGCGAGCACGCCAAGATACAGGCGGGATATGAGGGCAACTTCTCTGAAGAGAACACGCCGCAGGAGTCGTGGGCCGACCAGAGCTGGAACGGACTCAACGCCAGCGAAGACCGCTCCTTCTACAACCGCTTCATCTACGACATGGACCTGCACGCCGTATACCTCACCGCCCAATACCAGCTTGGCAAGCTGGGCGTGATGGGTGGTCTGCGCGGCGAATACTGGCACGTGAACACAGAGAGCTATACCTGGGAGCAGGAGCGCGACCCGTCGAAGCGCGACAAGGCCTTTGACAAGGACTACTTCCAGCTCTTCCCCAGTATCTTCATGAGCTATCAGCTGACAGACAACGACCAGTTGCAGCTCAACTACACGCGTCGTCTGCGCCGTCCTTGGGGCGGACAGCTCAACTCGTTCCGCGACACGCGCGACGCCACCTCTATCTCGTTTGGTAACCCCGAACTTACGCCTGAGTTCTCCAACTCGTTCTCGTTCAACTATCTGCGCACCTGGACCGAGCACTCGTTGCTGGTAAGCGCCTACTACCGTCCGACGACCGACGTGATGCAGCGCGTCAACTGGCACGACGCCGCCACAGGCATCATGTACCAGACCACCAAGAACGTGGCTAAGAGCCAGAGCGAGGGTATCGAGGCGACACTGAAGAACAAGCTGTTCCGCATACTGGACCTCACCACCAACATCAACGCCTACTACTACAAGCTCAACGGATTCAGCTACGTGATAGACGACCAGACCATCACCGGCGAGGGCAATTCCAGCTTCACATGGAACGCGCGCATGCAGGCAAGCCTCATCCTGCCCTACGACATCTCGGTACAGCTCGGCGGACGCTATCGTTCGCGCCAGGTCATCACCCAGGGCTACCGCAAGGGCAACTACAATGTAGACTTCGGAGTGCGCAAGAACTTCATGAACCGCAAGTTTACCGTGTCGCTCAACTGTCGCGATGTGTTCAACACACGCAAGTGGGAGACATTCACATCGAGCGAGTCATTCACCCGCCATCAGATTAACAAGTGGGGCGGTCGCAAGGTCAACCTCACGGTGACCTACAACTTCGGCAACACCAAGAAGAAGCCGCAGCGCCAGCAGGGTATGGACGGCATGAATCCCTCTGAACAGTATTCGGGCGGGGAGGAAATGTAACAAGACACATTCTTTTATAAATAAGCGTTAATTAGGTTAGAAAGGGCTTGACTCCAGGCGTGGAGCTCCAGGCCCTTTCATTGTTGTGGGCCATCGGGGAACAGATAAATGGCGGCAAAAGGCGGTAGAAGAATTAAATGTTATACCTTTGTAGCTGTCTAAACAAAACCTATTATGAAGATTACTACAACCATCGCCGCACTGCTGTTATGCACTGCCGCACTCGCATCAACGCCACACAAGTACCGGCTCGTATGGCAAGACCATTTTGACGGTATCACCTATGACAACCTCTCGTGGTCGAAGATTCCACGTGGCAATGCCGACTGGAAACGCCACATGTCGGACGCCGACTCGCTCTACGCCGTGCACGACGGCAGACTGGTGCTGCGTGGCGCCGTCAACACCCATCGCGACGCCGACACAGCCCGCTATGTCACCGGCGGACTCTACACCAAGCACAAGCGTACCATCAGGCACGGCAAGGTAGAAGTACGCGCAAAGTTTGGCAGCGCACAGGGAGCATGGCCCGCAATATGGATGCTGCCCGATGCTGAGATAAAATGGCCCGAGGGCGGAGAGATAGACATCATGGAGCATCTCAACCACGACACCATCGCCTATCAGACCATACACACATACTACACCCACGTGCTCAAGAAAGACCAGAATCCGCCCCACGGCTCGACGCTGCCCATAGACCGCGACGGCTTCAACACCTATGCGGTGGAGATACTGCCCGACTCCATCATCCTGTCTATCAATGGCAAGACATCGCTGGTCTACCCCAGGATAGAGACCACCGACAAGGGCCAGTTCCCATTCGGTACGCCCTATTACCTGCTCATAGACATGCAGATAGAGGGCTCGTGGGTAGGCAAGGCCGACCCCAAGCAGCTGCCCGTGGAAATGGAGGTAGACTGGGTGAAGTTCTACGAGTTGGAGTGAGGTGCCCCGACCGACTGATTGAACAGAGAGCGGCAGTATCGTTGCCGTCAGCAACTGCAACGCGAAGATACAAACAGCCCGAAGACCGGCAAGACCGGACTTCGGGCTTTGGCTTTGGCTATCCTTGGTGACTGCCGCAGGCTATATACCATTTGCGCCACCCTATACAGCGTGACGCAAAACGGACAATAGCCTCTTAATGGCTTGCAGACACTTGTTTCCAGAGTAGTGATGCCTCGTGGCTATTCTATGCCTAAGCGTTCACGTATAGCTGCTGCAGCGTTAGCCATCTCTTCGCTTTCCGCAAATCGATGGGTATGTTTGTACAAAATAGCCAAGTAGCTATACGATTTTGCCAAATCCGACCCATATAACTGTGGATTATCCTCTGCCAAGCGTTCACGTATAGCCAATGCCGACTTGTGCATCTCTTCGCTTTCTTGGAGCCGCTGGGTACCGCTATACAGGATAGCCAAGTTGTTATATGAATCAGCCAAGTCCGGCTCGTATGCCAGCGGATTCGCCTTTGCCAAGCGTTCACATATAGCCAATGCAGACTTGTACGTCTCTTCGCTTTCCTGGAACCGTTGGGTATCGCTATACAGGATACCCAAGTTGTAATATGAAGCAGCCAAGTCCGGCTCGTATGCCTGCGGATTTGCCTTTGCCAAGCGTTCACGTATAGCTATTGCCGACTTGTGCATCTCTTCGCTTTCTTGGAACCACTGGGTATTTTTGTAAAGAATTGCCAAGTTGTTATATGAATCAGCCAAGGCTGGCTCGTATGCCTGCGGATTTGCCTTTGCCAAGCGTTCACGTATAGCCAAGGCAGACTTGTACATCGCTTCGCTTTCCTGAAACCGTTGGGTATCGCTATATAGATTAGCCAAGTTGTAATATGAATCAGCCAAGTCCAGCTCGTATGCCTGCGGATTCGCCTTTGCCAAGCGTTCATATATAGCCAAGGCAGACTTGTACATCGCTTCGCTTTCCTGGAAACGCTGGGTAGCATAATATAAATTACCAAAGTTGTTATATGAAACAGCCAAGTCCGGCTCGTATGCCTGCGGATTTGCCTTTGCCAAGCGTTCACGTATAGCCAATGCCGATTTGTACATCGCTTCGCTTTCCTGAAACCGCTGGGTATCGCCATATAGATAACCCAAGTTGTAATATGAATCAGCCAAGTCCGGCTCGTATGCCTGCGGATTTGCCTTTGCCAAGCGTTCATATATAGCCAATGCCGATTTGTGCATAGATTCGCTTTCCTGGAACCGCTGGGTAGCATGATATAAATTACCCAAGTTGTAATATGAACCAGCCAAGGCTGGCTCGTATGCCTGCGGATTTGCCTTTGTTAAGCGTTCACGTATAGCTATTGCCAACTTGTACATCTCTTCGCTTTCTTGGAACCGCTGGGTATTTTTGTAAAGAATTGCCAAGTTGTTATATGATTGTGCCAAGTCCGGCTCGTATGCCTGCGGATTTGCCTTTGCCAAGCGTTCACGTATAGCCAATGCCAACTTGTACATCTCTTCGCTTTCCTGGAACCGCTGGGTATCTTTGTAAAGAGCTGCCAAGTTGTTATATGAACGAGCCAGGTCCGGCTCGTATGCCTGCGGATTTGCCTTTGCCAAGCGTTCATATATCGCCAATGCCGACTTGTACATCGCTTCGCTTTCCTGGAGCCGCTGGGTATCACTATATAGAATTGCCAAGTTGTTATATGAACCAGCCAAGTCCGGCTCATACATCTCGGGGTGCTCGCGACACAACTCTGCTCTGATAGACACACTCTCTTCGATATATGCTTCGCACTTGGTGAATTGGTTATTATCAGACAAGAAACAATAATATTCATTCAACTGGTAAGCAAGCTCTGCCTGCGACAAATGGTTTCGCGTCAGCTCGACAGCCCGCTCGTAGGCATTGCAGGCGAGTGAAAATCTATCGGCATTGTCAAAGTCCAGCATCAAGGCTTTGGCTCGCAGGATGTATTCTTCGACCTGTGCTTGGATGGTCTGTATACCTTTTTCTATCAGATCATTGCCGCTCTGCACCAGTTGACGGCCTCGGGCTATCTCCAGTTCTGCCTGCTTGGCTTCAGAAACCATGTCTTCCTCGTTGAGGACATTGATGACACCCTTGATGTTGCCCTGCTCAAACATCTCGATGGCAAGACGCTTGCGTTCGCTCATGGGGCTATTGCTGCTGATTGACTTGTTTACCTGGAAGGCCATGTCAAGCAACTGCTTCTCCATATTGATGATTTGCTCATGACATTTCTGTCGGTCTATGACCTTTTCTCTGAGCAGGTCGTGGGTGTCGTCTATCCCCAATGCGCGCAGTTGGGTGATGTCCTTGTCGAGCTGGGCATATTTCTCCTTCAGATTGCAGTATTCGGGATTGGCTGCCGCAAAAGGCAGATTGGTATAGTCGGCTATCTTGATGCCCTGCAGCGTGACATTACCCTCTTCCACCTTCAACTGGCTGCTGTCGCCTGCAGACAGCCCCATGTCAGGTATGAGTCGCTCAAGTTGCATGACAAAATGGAGATTCATGCTGTCATCACAGGCATAGTTGCACCAATAATGGCCAATGCTCTTGAAGAGTTGGTCCTTGAACGCCTTGAGTTCGTCAGTCTCGACCTCGCCCTCTACAAGAGCGCGTATATAAACGAAGGTCTTGGGATGACTGTGATTGGTTCTGTATTCATCCAGAGCTTGTTCAAACTCCTCGATGGTATACTGTCCAGCCTCTTTATGGAACATACAGATGCACATATCGCAGGAGCGTACGGTCTTATTGTAGACATCCTGCGTCCTTTCACCTGTGCAATAAGCGGGGAAGTCCTCCCATCTGCGGCATTTGATGCGGATACCCCGTGGCTCGTATATGTCGTCAAGTTTGGCTATCAAAGCCTGGAAACTATTGCGGTCGTAATTCAACTCATTGCTCGAGGCAAGAAAAACGGTAATAGTCTTCATGTATCAATTCCTGTTTAGTCGATGTAAATATAGGTGGTAGACGATTATGATGTCGGCGGAAACCACCGTAAGGCATATATGCTTACTGTCAGCAGCCTACGGTCGGCAAACGCCGACGACAAAGATAGTGATATTTTCTATATTGCGGCTGAAATCGGCAAAGAAATTGACACGCACATGACAAATTTCTTCAGAACGGGCCATTCTGGACGCAAATGGCGACGTGAAATAGCCGATTAAAAGGCTGAAACCATGGTTGCAGATATGTATTCACATAATTCACGATTTGATTATCAGAAATAGACGCATCAGGAGCAGGTATGTGTATGCCTCAGAAATATGCGTTGTACGATAATGAGTTTATGGGAAAACGATGCAGGTGCGAAATGCCCGCAGACAGCTGGGCAATGGATTGCTCACGATACGAAAGCAAGCAGTTTCAACAAATTCTTCGATTTATTTGCTGTGCAATGGATATTAATTTGTATCTTTGCAACAGATATAGCATCTGCAGAGTTACCCTTTGGGTACGCCAACCGAGCTGTCAGCCACGGTGGTCCAGTTTGGATGCGAATTGTAGAACAATTAAAACTGACAAAGATGTACGAACACATTGTACTGAATGAGCCGCACGCCTCTATGGAGGGTCTGTATGACGCGGAAAAGAGTTTCTGGAATCTCGATGCCGATTTCCTGAACAATGTAGTAATCAAGTGGACCGACTGGCATACGGACTATCTCTTCCACGGATTGCAGGATAGCCGCATTACGACGGTGCGCTTTCCCTACTCCCGATTTATCGTTGACGCTGAGAGACTCTGGAACGACCCCATGAAAAGCATCGGGCAAGGTATCGTCTACAAAGAGTTTGAAGATTATAGGCGTGACATACCCTCTGACCTGGAACAGCATCTCCTGAATCTGTGGCACTGGCATCAAGACCGCCTCAGACAGGCGCTGCAAGAAGGCGCGCTGCTTCTCGATTGTCATTCATTCCCTGATGACTTGAGCGATGTAGACATCTGTATCGGCTACAACGAAGACTGGTCGAAGCCATCTCATGAAGTTATAGATATGGCTGTCAACCATTTTATGGACAAGGGGTACAAGGTGGGCGTAAACTACCCATACAGCAACTCGGAGACTCCCGATTGCGACTTCGGCTATCACTCACTGATGCTGGAGGTAAACAAGAAAACGTATCTCAAACCCGGTTCCATCCTCCTGCAAGATGATGGCCTGAGAGATGACATTACTGCCTTCCAGCGACAATTGCTGATGGGCAGTTGACAAAAGAACAGCCGCCTCTGTCATTGTGACAAAGGCGGCTATATCTTTAGTGAGTATTGGCGGAGACGCGGTTACATCAGGATGCTCTTCAACACGCCCAACCCTTTCTTCAAGCCACCGCTCTTCTTCTGAGATTTGGTGCTGGCGTTCTTCGCCTTTTGTTTGGTGTTAGAGAAGCTGGAGCCGCGCCAGCGTACGGGGTGCAGATACTTAGATTCGAAATAGAGGTGCTGACCAGTATATTTGTCTTTCACCTCGGTAGAGCCGTTGTAGCCCTTCATGCGATATACCCACACTCGCTCGTAGAAACCTAATGTAGAATTGGTGACACCGGTGTTGTGGGGCATCGTGGAGAGGGCATCGTGACTCGAATAGGTGGTAATATAAGCTACATTGTCGCTATCCGACACCGTCTGCGCCCAACCAGTATGCTGCGCCAGGGTGGCACGTTCGGCAGTAGCCAGCGCCAGCTCGATGGAGCAAGGAGCGTTGGGCGCCAGGGTGGTCTTGGTCACTGGGTCGACAAGCTCCAGCGCCTCCATAAACGCCATGGGCTCCTTGGCCCACTCCTTGAGCTGAGGGCTGTCGGTATAGGCAGTGAGGTTGGAGTTGTAGTCGGTATAGGTATACTTGGAGTTCTGCTCAATATAGCGCATGGCACGATAGATGAGTGTTGCCATCTCCTGACGTGTCATGGGAGCCGACATATCGGGAGTGCCATCGGCGATGTCGGCAAAGAGGTTCAACTTGCCTTCATCGGCGTTCTTCTCGGTCATCTCCTTGATGAGCCTCAGGGCTATCGATGCCACCTGCTGGCGGGTGGCGGTTACGGTATAGTCGTTGCCCAAGAGTTGCTCGTCAATGAGGTTGTCGCAGAGGGCACGGTTGACCTCGTCCTCTGCCCATACGCTCTTCTTCACGGTGCTGCGGACGAGCAGCGTGAACATATCGGGCTGAGGGGTAGTAGCCAGTTTGGCATTGTCTTCGCGCATATTCAGCTGGGCCTCCATGTGCTTACGGAACAGGGGCAGCGTGCCTCCAAAGCCTGCTGCACGACGATGCTTCTCGGTAAGATGGCGCTGCTCATAGTTGGACGACATGCCGCACCATATACAGCTCTGCCAGTAGATATGCTCGCCAGCGGCATTGGTGCCCACATAGGCTTGGTCGGTGGCAAGGTTGGCCTTGAAGTAATGGACGCCAGGAATGTAAGTCTTTTCGTCTTCTGGCTTAAGGAACATGAAGGTGTGATGGGGATTACGCTCGCACTGGCCGCAGATGCTGCAGGAATAATACACCTTAGGGGCTTGCGTACAGGTGTAATACTGCATGCGACGGTCGGCGGTGAATAACCTCGACACAAAGTTGTGCTTGGTGCATGGATTCTTGGTAGCCTTGAGTCCGGCCTTCTGGGCGTCGGCCACATTGCCCGTATAGGTTCTCACGGTGTAGGGCGGAAACTTGGCATGCTTCGCCATGAGCGCTTTTACAGCTTCGCCCTGCTTGGCAGGCACACACAGCGTGGCATCGCCCGCAAGAAACATGGTGCTGTGGCTTTGGTAATAATAGCTATCGGGCCAAATAGGGTTCTTCATACCCTCGTTGAGGACGCGCATAAACGTCACGGCATTGACTTTGTCGCTGAGCCACACCTCCTTGAGATTGTAATAACCAGACTGATACAGGCTCAGTGCACTGGCGAACTCCTTGTAGACAGCCTCGTCGCCAGTGTCTACAATAACCTTGGTAAGGAAGACACGGTTGGGGCCCTCAAACTCAGGCAGAGGGTCGTGGGTCTCGGTAATGGTGACCACATCGTGGGGATGGAAGGAGCCACAGCAGGCGTCGGCCGTCGCTGTGGAATAAATGTTATGGCTGGCACGACTTTTCTTCTTGTTGGCGATGTAATCTCCAAACAGGTTTTCCTTCTCCAGGTTGCCGCCTTTGCCGCCAGGCACGGTGAACACAACGCTGAAACTGGGGTAATAAGGGCCACTGATATTCACGCGGGCGGGGGCGCCGTTGACGGTAATCTTAATCATGGTGTCGTCTACATAATAGTCGCCGTCGCGCATCTGGTACTTGAGGGTGTAAGGGCCCTTGGTGTCGAGCATCACCTTGATTGATGCCCTGTAGGAGTAGCCGGCCTTAAACTTGGGGTGGGAAGGGTCTTTGGTGTCAAACTCGCCTTCCCAAATAATGTTCATGATTGAGGCGATGCCCTGCTGGACCAGGTCGCCATAAGAGGTCTTGGCGGCGGTGAGTTTGAGTTCTTCGCCCTCCTGCAAAGTCATTCAGGCTTGGGGCACCGGGATGGTGAGGTCGAGAGAGGTTATCACCTTGTTGCCGGCAGCCTTCATGGTCGAAGGAAGCAGCGAAAGCACAGCGATGAGTAGGGTCAGGAAGTGTTTCATGTTCGCTTTGTACATTTGGTTAGAAAATCAGTTAATGTGCAACACTATGGTTAATGATATCTTTAGGATGATTGAGTAACTACCTGTAATCGGGAGTCAGTGTCCAGTCGAAGAAGCCTCTTATGCCTGTGTTGCGTAGACAAACAAGAGCATTTCTACCACTGACGCAGCAAATTTACGAATTAATTCCGACAAAACAACTCCTTCGGGGAAATAATTTTCATCGATATAAACACAAACTCCGCAATACACACGATGATGTATTGCGGAGTCTATATTGGGGATAATAATCTATCAGAAGCTAATCTTGGTGCCGAGGCTCAACTTGGCCATCGCCTCGACGGGATAGGAGTTGTGGGAGCGCTCGATGGTCTTGCCGAAGGCTGCCACCGATGGTTCGAGATATATCTCAACCTGTGGGGCGACACGCACACCAGCCTGGACGGCTGCCTGGAGACCGGGGGCGTAGGTGGGACCATGACCCGAACGGGTGGCGACATTCATCGAAGCACCGAGGAGGGTGGTAAGCTGGAACACATCGTTCTCGGTCGACTCGCCAGTGATGGCGCTCTTGACGTTGAGCATATATCCAGCCTGCAGAGAGTGGATGCTCTGGTTGTGCTCGCCACGGCGCTGGGCGGTGAGGTTGCTCAGGCGCACATAGGCACCATTGGTCTGGTCGAGCCAGCGACCATAACCCAAGTCGGCATTGAAGGTGAACTTGTTGCGGTAAGGACTCACCTCGCGGAACGAGCCCGAATAGGTACCGACACCCAGTCCGGCCATCACGACATTGCTATGGGCGGGAGCGCCGTGGTTGTCGCGTTTGCTCTGATGCCGGTTCATGCTGTAGTCGAGACCCAGCAGCAGCTGAGGCATCACGCGCTGACTCTGGCTGTTCCATCGGCTGGACATCTGGTAAGACAACTGGGGCTCGACAACCACTCTCACGGCGTCGGAGACGCGCAGCGACATCTGTGTACCCACATGCACATCAGGAGCGAAGCAGGTACGTCCATCGCCGAAATCAACTCCAGCATTGGCTCCCACAAATCCATTGAAACTGAGCACACGGTCGGGGTCGTAGCCATAGGTCTGGGCAGTGAAGTCGGTCATCCAGTCGAGTCCGAAACCCACCTGACCCTGTCGGCTATTGTGGATGGCGCGCTGGATGTAGCCCTGGAGATTGGCACGCCATGCCGAGGTATTGGAATACCAGTGGGTATAGCTCAGTCGGCCGATGGGGCTGTAGGCACGGGCGGTGCGCAGGTCGCCGAGATGATTGGTCACGCCGCCAGCTATCATGATAGAGGTGCGGCGGTTGTCGCCATCAGCCTTCTTGTAGCTGTCGGGCATATCGAGATTGAACTGCACGCCAGCCTGGATGCCGGCGATGAGGTCGAGTTTGGCAAAGCTGAGTGTACTGGGCAGGAGGTTGTCGCCATAGCCCTGCAGACGAGGCTCGATGAAGAAACCCATCAAGCGGTTGGGACGCCAGGTGGCGCGGAGCGAAGCATTGAGACCCATGAAGAGACTGGTCTTGCCCTCACGACGAAGGACATTGGCACCCAAGCCGCCGACGACATCAAACTTGCGGTCGGCACGATAGCCATAGAGCGCATTGGTGAGGTTGAGCAGATAGTCGGCTCCCGCAGAGACATGCTTGTAACGGTTGCGGTCGTTGACATCGTACTGGGTCTGAGCCAGCTGACCCCACAGACGCATACCATGGAGCGGACTGAACCACTTGCCCACAGCCACATAGAGCGACGGACGGAGATAATCGCCGGGATGCTTGAGGGAAGAGGCCATGACGGGGAGATTGAGTCCGATACCAGTCTCGACAAACATATGGTCGTGCCAGGCTTGTTGAGTGAAGGTGTCATCGTCGCGCAGCGCACGGCGGTCGTGATAAGTATAGACGAGACCGGCAAGCACTGAGCCCATCACATCGCGCTGATTGAAGGAGTTGGCATAGGGTGCGTAGCTGTTGCCATAGAAATCTACACGGGGCTCAACGACAAAGTCGATATCGCGACTCAACCGGACATTGGCCTGCAAACCACCGCCATAGCCGAAAGCATGACCATGGATACCAGGATAGACCGAAGTGTAGTTGTAGCTCACACCAGCAAGGGCGTTGACCCAGAACCTGCGGTCGGGATTGTAGCCACCGAAGGCGTTGTGCATATTGAGCATATAGTCAAGTCCGGCGCCGATGGCCTTGACCTTGTTATGGTATTTCTGGTCGAAGTAGCTGCCGTTGACATTGAGGCGCAGACCATTGGTGTGGCCAAACCACTTGCCAAGAGTACCGGCAAGACGCAGACCGCCATAGTCGCTCCAGTTGCTGGGGTCTGAGCTGAGCAGCGCAGTAGGACCGCCCATCACACCGATGAAGATATTGTCAGCCCAGCCCACATGTCCCTTGTCTTCGGTATAACTGAGGCGATGCTGGGACAGACGATAGCCCAAACCAGCCGAAAGCGAAGCCACGGGGCGGTAGCCATGCCAGGTTGCACCCTGAGCCACGTCGTCGTCCATAATCGCGACGCGGGGCTCTATATATAAATAGGTAAAGGGAGAGAGGGCTGCCTGACCGCGCAGACCGATATGGACATCGAGTCCGCGGGCGCTGACACCCTCTTGGCGTGAATAGTGGTAACCCAGTCCGGCGATGCCATAGAGCTCAAAGGTGCGGGGCTGGTAGTCGTTGCCATACTGCGACAGGGCGGTGAGGTTGAGCAGATAGTCCAGTCCACCTCCCACATACTTGGTTCTGAAGCCATCGGGCTTGAATATACCGCCATCGAAATGGAGGCGCATTCCATGCTCGGGGGTAAACCAGTCGCCGATATTCAGTTCGCCCAAGCCATTGGTGGTGATACCACCGGGACCCATGGCACTTATGCCCAAACCGGCATCGACAAACAGATGGTCGAAGAGTGTCTTGTCCTTATACGTTTTGCTTACGCGGGGACGCTGCAGCATATGGTCGAGTGCGCTTCCGGGCACCTGACCTGCGGCCGTCAGGGCGACGGCACACAGCGCGAGCCACAGCATGTTGATTCTCTTTATCTTGTTCATAGTGGTATTATTGCTCGTTTGGTTGGTTCTTCTTATCTAACAGCAGGTCGTTCACATCGCCATCGACATGGGCTATCTTCTCCAGCGAGGGATCCATCTCCAGTGCCTTCTTCAGTGCCTTATACGCATCAACGGGGTCATCGAGACGGTTCAGGCAGATGGCGCGTAGATAGTGGGTCAGTGCTTCGTCCTCGGGCAGAGTCTTGCTGAGTTCCGAAGCCTCCTTGTTGCGCTTCATGGCAAGCAGCATGATGAGCTCGTTGCGCTTGCCAGTCTGGGCCACGGTGTTGAAGTTGTCTTCATAGCGGCCGTTGAGCACAGCGTTGACGGCGAGGAGCAGATGCGACTGTTCGTTGTCGGCCACGAAGTCAGCCACCGAGTCAGCCTGACTGTAGAGTCCGGCGTTGAGCAGAGCTATCATCTGGTTGGTATTGACCACCTGTGGCGCACTGCGTCCCACAAAGCGGCGCAGGATGTCGGGGTCAGAGGCCTGACGGTTGATGAGCAGGGCTTCAAGGTCGTTGGCGGCAGCCATAAACGAGGGATACATCTCGAGCGACTGGCGCAGTATCTTCTCGCGCTTGTTGCGGTCGGTCTCATTGCGGTAGAGCTTGAAAAACTCGAAACGCGACAGCTGCTTGTAGTCTTTCTCGTACAGCTCGGCTATCTCCTCGAGAGTGAGCTGACGGAAGATAGAGTAGTTCATCACGTAACCTACCTTACGCAACTGGGGCAGATACTTGCCTTCAAGCAGACGGCCGAAGAAGGGCAGCTTGCGGATGGCGCGACCTTGCTGGTCGATGTTACCATAGCGCTTGACGATCTGCTCTACCTGGGCAGCCTCGTCATAGAGACTGTCGGCGCGCATCAGCTTGACCACATCGCTCCAGGGGGCCACGGCAGCCTTGGACTTGAACTGCATATCGCGGCGCAGTTCCTCGGGAACCAGCTGGCGCAGATAGTTGACCGCAAAGTCCATACGACGCTGGGCGAGGGTGAGGTTATAGTTGTAGCGGCCGTCGGGCGACGATGTACCTTCCATAGAGAGGGCTTGCAGCGTGGCGTCCTTGGTGCCGGCTATCTGCTGTATCTGCTGGCGCATCTTCTCCACCTCTGCCGCGTTCTGCGAGTCATTGGTGTCAAAGACGCTCTTGCCGATGGGGAATCTCAGATTGACCTCGCCACGGCTGTCACGCAGCTGCATCTCGGCTTGGGGATGTAGGCAGAGTCGTTCATCTCTCCGGCGGCAAACGAATAGTCAAGCCAGCGCAGGGGGTTCACCGTGCCACGGGCTATGATGGTGGTGTCGCGGTAGAGTATGCGGTTATAGTTCTCGATAGCCATATAGACATCGCAGGAGAACTCGTCCTTGACATGCTCCACATAGATGGAGTCCGAATAGCCTATGATGTCATTGGTGCGGTTCTTCTCTCTCATCGCCTTGCTCTTCACGGTGACATGGCGTGCCAGAGGGTCGCCGGCTACACTGTCGTTCATATTGAAGCCATACATGCGGTCTTGGGTGGTGTTATATCCCTTGGCGTCATAGACCAGCGGACGCATCAGCTTCAGCTCACCGCGGGTAACGTCGTTGAGGATGGGCTGCACCACGAGTCGTGTGTCGTGCGAGAACATCTCGCGAGGCACTCTCACGCGGGTTCTCACGTGGAAGTAGTTGCCCTTCACCTCGATATCGGTGGGCTCGGGGGTTATCTTGTCCTTGATGATCTTGGCAGCCACGACTACCTCACCCAGGGAGATGTTCTCTTCTTCCATCTCGACTTCCATAAACTTCTGGTTCTTCACCTTGACCTTCACGCTCTTGGCACCTACCATACTGAACTTGAGAGTAGTGCCCAGGTGTACGTTGAAGGCGAAACGGCCGTCTACATCGGTGGCGGCATAGGCGCGCTTCACATGGGCATCGGTGATATTGACGCCTATCAGGGGTTCCTTGTCCGACTTCGATACCACCCTACCGGTGATACGTATCGTCTCTTGTGCTGAGGCCACCGTCACGAGGGCCAACGACAGAACGAGTGCAGACAACCAACGCTGCGCCAGCGTCCGCAAACTTGTAGTACGAGTCATAATTGTTATGAAATGTCTGTTGTTGATAATGGGGATGTTATCCTTACTTCAGAATGTATACAAAGGAGACGCCTGCCTTGAGCGGCGCAGCCATCCAGCGGGTATTATTCGCTTTTTCAGGCTCGGCCTGACCCTTCTCCACATTATAATATTTCTCCTTGCGATGCAGGAATCCGGCACCGGCGGTGAGTTCGAGACTCCAACGCTTGCCCAACACAAAGCTGTAGCCGTAGGTGAGACCCACGCCTAATGCGTCACCGTCATGATGACACTGCTTGTGGGTCAGGTCATAGTCGGCAGCCACTCCCATCAGACCGATGAAATGGCCAGCTTGCGGACGGGCACTCAGCCAATAGCGCATTTCGGGCGTGAAGGCATAGCCCTTGACCTTGTAGTCCTTGATGTTCATAAAACTGGTCATCGCCTCCATGTTGAGGGTGAGATGACGATTCATTCTGAACTCCATTCCTATATTCGGAGTCTCGGCAGCCCAGTACAGGGCATTGGTCTTGAGATTGATGCGTTGGGCACTGACGCTTAGTGTCAGGCAAACGGCCAAGACAAGCAACGTGATTACTCTCTTCATCCTAAACTAATAGTTTTCTCCTATAGATAATTGACGTTATGACAACCATAGGATGTCTTTCTGCGTCAATGGTTTAATTATCCGTGCAAAAATACTGCTTTTTCGTCTAATTTCATCTACAAAGAGGGCATTATGGTCATCCGTAAGACAATCTTTAACTAAAATCGCCCGCCTGCCGTCTGTTTCCGTGATTTTCCATGCCCGATTTGCGATCGCCTTCTTGATCTCAGATGATGTGCCTGAACAGGTTATCAAAGACATCAAACTCCACATCGTCGCCCTCACCCAGCGGAGCCATCATCCAGCACAGCGGGGTGTCGTGATACATCGACGCGGTGAGCGAGAAGGTGCTCGGAGCGCCTATGAGATAGTGGCAACGCGACAGCAGACACAGGTCTTCGCCGGGATTGCCATCGGGGAACGATACGTCCATACCCTCGAGCTCGCGGCAGAACTTGTCGCGGTCGAGCGTGGGGTCGTTGCCGCAGATGAAGACGCGCACCCTACCCTTCTGCTGTTCGGCAAACCGCTTGATGTAGTTGATATACACGTCATCACCGAAGTAGTAGCGTCCGCCTTGCCAGGTGCGGTAGTCGCCACGGCGTATGTGTACACCCAGCATTACATCGCCCTCACGGGTGTTGGCAAGCAGGTGGTCTACATGATATTCTATGGCGCTGTCAAAGGCAAAGAGCTGCTTGATTTCCCGCTTGTACTTGAGGAAGAGGTCGTAGTATCTCACCTCCCAACCCTCTACCATCAGCCAGTGGCACGAGTCCATCAGGCGTTGGGCTTCGGGATTGTCGCCCACATGGCCAAAGGTGGCCACAGGCAGCAGACCGATTTTGGCAGCCAGCTTAGCCAGCACATATACCACGAAGTTGTGGTAACGGGTGTGGCAGATGTGGAAGTAGGGATACTTGTAGGCAAACCGCATCGACACCGAACGACGCCGATGCTCTCGTGCCCAGGCATATACGTGGCCATACTGCAGGATATTGTTGCACATACGGCCCTTGTCTCTTACAAATAACATTATCTTCTGTTTGATGGGGTTAGGGAGTGAGTCTGTCACCTATCATGCGGTCCATATACGATTGGATGATGGCTTTACACTCGCGCTCCATCTTGTCTTGCACAGCCACATGACCCACCTCGTTGTTACGCATCAGGTAGTCTTCCAGGCGATACATGCCTATCACGCGCTGACCGTCAAACTGCATCACATAGCCATACTTGCAGTACTGGTACACGCCGTTGAGATAGTTGATGGCCCAAGTCTCGTTGGCGGGCGTATGGAAGAGGTCGCAGCCAAATCCCACATAGGGCTCGTCATAACCCAGATACCCCAGGATGGTAGGCATGATGTCTATCTGCTGGGCTATGGCGTCGCGCATACCGGGCTTGATGTCGCCCGAGGGGTCATAGATGATGATGGGCGAGCAGAAACCGCCGATATCCGAAGAGAACTCGGCGTGGTCGCTCAGATTGGTGTGGTCCGAGGTGATTACAAAGATGGTATTCTTGAACCAGGGCTGCTTGCGCGACGTGTCAAAGAAGCGGCGAAGCGCATTGTCGGTATAGCGTATGCACTTGTGTATCACGATGCCTTCCTCGGGATATTTCTCCTTATACTTGTCGGGTATCTGATAGGGGTGATGGCTCGACGCAGTGAAGAGGGCGGTGACAAAGGGCTCGCTGAACTCGCTCATCTTGGTCGAATAATACTGCATGAACGGCTCGTCCCAGATAGCCCAGTAGCCGTCAAAGTCGTTGTCGCCACCGTAGCGCTTGTCTTGGTTGAAATCCTCTCGGCCGAAGTAGCCCTTGAATCCGGTGGCATTGCTGAAACCGTTGAAGCCCATACTTCCGGTGCGGGCGCCATGGAAGAAGGCCGAATAGTAACCCTTCTTGCCCAAATAGCCGGCAAGACCGCTCAGATGGTTGAGCGACTGGGGCGTGAGGATGAAGGGCTTGATAAACATAGGTACGCTTGAGAGTATCGAGGGCATGCCGTCGATGCTCTTGCGACCGTTGCAGTAGGAGTAGCGGAAGGTGGCACTGTGCTGCACCAGCGAGTCTACAAAGGGGGTATAGCCCTTATAACCATCGCCGAGGGCGGTACGCGCCAGCGAACCGATATACTCTCGCCCGAAACTCTCTATGATAATCACCACCACGTTCTTGCGCTTGGCCATACCCTTGTGGTCGGGCAGATGCAGGGGCGAGTAGATGGCGTCGAGCTCTCGCTTGTCACCGTAATAGCCTGGGTCGGTGAAGACTGCCTTGCCATAGGTGCGGATGATGGAGAACGGGGTGTTCAGCACCAGCGCCACCTCGGTGGGACGATAGGTGTACTCGTTGGCATTGCCCAGCGCCACCGGACGTATGTCGCGATGACGCCAGCCGCCGATGGGGGCGGTGATAAGCAGCGCCAGAGTCAGCGCCAGACTTACCCTGCCCACTGTCTTCATGCTCTTGCGCCATGCCACATAGGCGATATAGGCGGTATAGATAGCCAGAATATAGTTGTACCAGTGGTTGAGCAGACCGCCTCTGATACCGCTCACGCAGAGCACGGCGGCAAAGACGAAGGTCACCGTCATCACCAGATAATACCTTATCTTATTGGTCTGCCTCCGGTCTATTCGCGGAGTACTGTACAGCCTCCACAGACCATAGATCATCAGTCCGCCCAGCACCACGAGATACCAGTGGTGCAGCAGTTCGACACCGAGTATCGAGCCGATGTTGTCTTCGCCCTTAAACTCAGCAAACACGCTGGTAGAGGTACGGCGCAGGGTGTAGCGGAAATACACCGAGTCGGCGAGGTTTACGATGATGGCCAGGCCGTTGACCACCACAAACACCCAACGGCATACGCGCTGGTAGACGGCAGTCTCCTTCCAGTGCAGTGGCAGCATGAGCAGCAGGATATACAGGGCGTTGGTGTACATGATACCGGGAGTATCAAAGACCACACCACCCCAGAGCAGGCGGGGCAGATGGCCTTCACTCACACTCTGGGCAAAGTAACTGTAATTCTCCAGGAGATATTCTACACGCGCTATGCTATAGGCGAGATACACCAGGAGGATGTTCAACGATAGGGCCATAAATGGCGCAAATACCGAACGCTCCAAATGGAGTGATTTCAATCGTGACAACATATATTATAATAGGTATAAATGATACAATATGCAAAATTACACCAAAAGGATGTAATTAGCGTCATCATCCCCAACTTTTTTTCTTCCCCTACGGTCTATAGCTATCTACGCTTATCGGTCGTCAGATTTCAGTTCATGTCGGGGTTGGTTTTGTTTGCGACTCATTTCGGTCTGACGACCGATGGGCAGTTTGTTCTGGCGTTCCGCAAAGCCCGGCACCTCTGTGGTTGAGGTGCCGGGGCAGGAGCTGGCTCGCTCTCTATAGGCTGAGCCTTACGCTATCTCTACAGACAAGATGCGACGCCGAGCGTAGTGGCAAGTGCGGTGAGCATCGAGAGGATTATCTGTATAATGGTCTTCCATTTTTCCTGTTTCATAGTGATTGTCCTTTCTTTAGTGATTAGTGGTTAAGTGATGATGTGTGTCTTGACGATGTCCCCACCGCCCTGCCCACTGTCTGGGCAGGGCTCGAGGGGATTACACCTTCTATTTACCGTCGTTTGCAGTGGTCTTAGCGACAGGCTTGTAGTAGGTAGCCTCCATGATGTTGGCCACGCGCATCAACTGTGCCTTGGTGAACTCGCCGGTGGGACGCGCACGCAACTTGAAGGTAGCGATGTTCGTGTGGGCGTCAAACTCCTTGGCAGTGGGAGCGGGCTTGCTCACGATGCCTATCGAGAAGATGGCGAGGTCGTCTATCTTGACCGCCTGCCCTCTGAGGATAAGCTCATGTACGCAGGTAATCATGTCGGTTATCACAGCCCACATAGTACCCTTGGAGTAGGCGGTTCCGTGCTTGGCCATGTGTGCCACAAGCTGGCGGGTGGTGATGATGTCGCTCTTGGCGATACGGGCATACCAGCATCCCTTGAACTGGGAATTGGAGCGGGTGTCCTTATACAATTTGTACTTCAACATAATGATTTGTTTTTGTTAGTTTGACATTGTGTGTTTGTTCTCTTGTTGTCATCGTCTCCGGAACGTTTGACAATGCAAAGGTAGTCACATTCATCGCCGTTACCAAAAAAGCAGACGCCGTAACCCGCAAAATTCTGTTAACAGCCACCGCCATTCGTGCCAACAAAAGTTAAGGCGGTCATCACTGTGACCACCGAGACCTCGCGCGCGTATATATATAATAAGGTGTAGGATGACTCGAAGCCTCTCTGGAGCCCCTCCGAAGCCCCTCTCCAACTCTCCCCAAGGGGAGAGAGCGCCACACAACCGCCTCAAACACAGTAGAAAGGGACTCCCTCCCCTTGGGGAGGGCATGGGGAGGGGCTTCAAGCTGCAGCAACTCTGACGGAGTTGCGTTTCCCCAGCCCAGGGTTGCGGGCGAAGCACGCTACCCTGGGTAAGCACCCCCACTAACCTTGCTACTCTGTAAGAGTTGCGATTAGCCGTAGGCGTTACCCGAAGCAGGATAATGGGTAGGAATGGGGAGGTGATTATTATCAGATTGAGTATAACGCCTTCGGCTAACCGCAACACTTACAGCGTTGCTACCCTTATTATACATATACCCAGGGTAGAGGCGCTGCACGCCTCAACCCTGGGCTATGAAATCGCAACTCCTTCAGAGTTGCCGGGGGTGCGTACCATCCCTCTATGTACTAACTACATATCTCCATTAGCTACGTGCCATATACCGTATACCAATTACATTTTCCCATTGGCCACGTGCCATACACCGTATACTACTCACATAATGCCTTGGCCACGTGCCATATACACCACATAACCTCAAACGAGTGCGGGGATTACCATTTGCTGTCGCCTCATTAACTGATGAAGGCGTTTAATCTACATCGGCATCCGCCAAACCTAATCTTGCAGGACATAGTCGCGGTTGTACTCGATATTGTATTTCTCTAATAGCAGGCGGTATTCATCCTCAAAATTGACCTTCGCATGATGGGCGGCTTGGTTGCTGATATATTTTGTGGCATTGTCAACACCCGATTGGCCTATGGAGAAAACGGCGTAGCCATTCTGCCAAGCGAAATGATTGTAGCTGGAGTGTAGCTTTTTCAGATACATACTACTGCTACGCTTTATCTCCTTAACCATTTGGGATATGGTTACCTCGCGCGACAGCACAAAAAGGGCATGTACGTGGTCACCGGTACCACCCACGATGATGGTGGAACATCCAAGTTTGTTGATGGCTGTGCCAATATAGGCATGCAGATGTTGGGTATCCTCCTCGGATATTCTCGGGCTCGTCGATTTGACATGGAAGACGAGATGGATATATATTTTACTCAGTGATTGTGACATAGATAAAGATGATGATGTGCAAATATAGCCTTTATTTCAATTTGCGCGAAATGATGCGCCGTTTTTTTATAGTAAATCATGATAATTATGATAGCCGTACCGATTTCACCACCAATCCATGTATTTATTGTGAATAGGTATAGTGAAAAAGGGGCATGCCCCAGCAAGCAGAAGCAGCATGGGGAATTATTGTAGGCAGGAAACCGCAAGCAGAAACAACGTGGGGAATTATTGTAGGCAATCCTCAAGCAGCAGCAACTCTGACAGAGTTGCGATTTCACAGCCCAGGGTTGCGGGCGAAGACCGCTACCCTGGGTAAGCGCCCCCACTAACCTTGCTACTCTGTAAGAGTTGCGATTAGCCGTAGGCGTTATTCTCAATCTTATGGTTTTCCAACTACCAGCAGCAGCAACTCTGACAGAGTTGCCAAGGGTGCGCACCATCCACTATGGACTAACCAAACCATCATCGGGCGCATACCATCTGCCACAATCCCCTACCAAGAGCCGCGGAGGGCTTCCTCAAGCAGCAGCAACTCTGACAGAGTTGCGATTTCACAGCCCAGGGTTGCGGGCGAAGCACGCTACCCTGGGTAAGCTCCCCCACTAACCTTGCTACTCTGTAAGAGTTGCGATTAACCGTGGGCGTTATTCTCAATCTTATGGTTTTCCAACTGCCAAGCAGCAGCAACTCTGACAGAGTTGCCAAGGGTGCGCAACATCCACTATGGACTAACCAAAATCCATCATCGGATGCATACCATCTGCCACAATCCCCCTACCAAGAGCCGCGGAGGCCTCAAGCAGCAGCAACTCTGACAGAGTTGCGATTTCACAGCCCAGGGTTGCGGGCGAAGACCGCTACCCTGGGTAAGCTCCCCCCACTAACTTTGCTACTCTGTAAGAGTTGCGATTAGCCGCAGGCGTTAGTACACAACTGGATTGTATTGCGGGCAAAGTCCTGCCGGAGTAACGCCTGCGGCTAAGCGCAACACTTACAGCGTTGCTACCTTTTTTTATTTGTACCCAGGGTAGGGGCGCTGCGCACCTCAACCCTGGGCTGAGGAAACGCAACTCTGACAGAGTTGCCAAGGGTGCGCACCATCCACTATGGACTAACCAAACCATCATCGGGCGCATACCATCTGCCACAATCCCCTACCAAGAGCCGCGGAGGGCTTCCTCAAGCAGCAGCAACTCTGACAGAGTTGCGATTAGCCGCAGGCATTAGTACACAACAGGAATTGCAGATTACCAGCGGGAGCTGACATTTGAAGGCTGGGATGGCGATTCTCTTTCCCCCATCCCCATAAACAGCGAATGGGTCAGACTTCACAGCCTGACCCACTCAAAACTAAATAAATCTAACTTAATAGAAAATTTGGTTACCCAAATGCAATCTTATATTGTTTAATATTCTACTTAAAGCGCTATGCAGAAGTAACCTGTATTGAGGTAATCATCCTTGACGCAAGAGCAGATACCCCAGACACGAGAACCGTCGTTCTTGATGATTTCAACATCAACATCGAAGCTCTTCTTATAGTTCATATTGTAAACAAAGGTACCAGTACCCTTCTTGCCTACAGTGGCATCACCAGTCCAAGTACAAGTCATATAGTACCAGTTATAGTAATCCCACTTAGCCTGCATCTTGCCATCACCGAGATCTTTCACGGTATAGTCACCCCACTGGTAACCATCCTGTCCATTCCAGTTGACTACATTCTTGGTAATAGCCAGAATAGCAGCCTTTTCATCTTCAGTGAAAGGAATTGTAGTAGTTTCAACCTTCACTTTGATAGTCTTCTGCAGACCCATAAGGTCGGTAACTACGCAAGTTGTCTCACCAGCATTGATACCCTGGAATGTGATAGAAGTCTCTGTCTTGGCTATTACACGAGCGATTGTCTTGTCAGCAACATCAATCTTGTAAGAGCCGTTACCCTCAAGTACGTTAAGAGTAGCCTTGCCATCAGTGTGACCGAGCTTCATGCCGATGAAGAGCTCTTCCTTGTCGAAGTTGAGATTCATGTACATAGATTTCACGATAACACGCTTGTAGTTGCCCTCGGCGTCAGAGATTATGACACCGGTAAGACCCATCTTCTGAGAGTTGAGGGTTACAGTTGTTCCTTCGAGAGTAGCTGTAACCACGTCCTCGTTCTCACAGATTACCTTGTAGTCGCCACCACCTTCAAGGATGTTGAAAGAGACAGTCTCACCAATACCGACCTTCACAGTATCCATGTCACACTTGAGTTCGGTCTTGGTGGCAGGCTTCTGTTGCTCAGTATTGCCGTTATTGTCATCATCGTCGCAAGACGCCATACCGAAGGTAAGGGCCATTGCCATCATGATGGTATAAATATATTTTGCTTTCATTGTTGTAATAATAAGTTTGTTTTATACATTACCAGTCTTTAGCATAGCTGCCAGTCTGAACGGTCTCCTCTCCATAGAAAGGAATGGTGATGTTGTTGAAACGATATACATAACCATTATTGGGGTTGAGCGAGAAAATCATGGTACCACCGTAACCATCTGTTACAATCTGACGGGCACGGTTCTCAGAGATGATGCTACCACGAGCAAACTCAGAAGAAGCCTGAATCATACCGCTCTTGGGCAGACCGGGGTAATCACTTTCGAGGTCATAATAGCGGCCGTAATCTTGGATAGCCTGAGTTACAAACTCACCAGGCTGCATACCATCAACAGGGCCACAAGAAGAAGTTCCGCTATAAACGTAAGCCTGAATCAGAGCATTAGGCATAGCCTTGCGAACCTCGTAGCAGAGACGAGAGAAGTTGTTGTAAGTAGTGAAGCCAGGATAGTCGCCACGGTTACAGTACTCATCATCGAAGAAAACACCATCGAGTTCATAAGCCTCGAGTTTAGCCTTCAGCTCACGGGCAAACTTGCGGGCGGCCTCGTCACCAAGGCGTGTACAGCAAGCACGGTCGTGGTTACACAGGATACCCAGGATAACCTTTATACCCTTCTGCTGCAGAGGTACGAGATACTTCTGACGGTTGTCGAGCAGATGCTGCACGTTCTCGTTGTTGTAGTTGTACACCTCACCGGTCTCAGCGTTGTAGTTGATGTTACCAGAGAAGAGGATAACCTGGTCGATAACCAGCTTACCAGACTCCTTCAGAGTATAGCAGAGGTTGTGCAGGGGGTTAGCGTCGTTAACCTCCATACAGCTTACGACAATCTGGTTCTTGTTCGCCTTATGACAGTTGGGCATACGGGTGATGTCCTTTACGAGGAAGATAAACTCGCCCTTCTCTACAGAAGCCTCGGCGAGTGAGTTGCCCTTAACAGCCAATGGGATGGCGTAAGTACCGAGGTCCTCAAGAGCGGCGTCGGTCTTGTAGCCTACCTTAACGGCAGAAGACTTGGCCTGGCCGGCAGCTACCACAGCAGTACCCTCGATAGTTACGAGAGCCTCGGGCATTGCCTTGTAGTCGGTACCATTAGCCATGTTATACTTGTTGAGCGCAGCAGCGTCGTAAACTACAGTGAACTCAGCATCCTTGGTCTGAACCTGAGTCAGGTTGACAAAGAACTCAGTAGTACCCTGCTCGTTGAACAGCAGCGAGTCAGCATTGGTCATACCAAACTGGTCAGAGAGGAACACGAGGCTCTTCTGAGAAGGAGCGAAGGGCTCCTCACCAATCTGCTGTACATTGATAGCATCCTCACATGAAGCCATAGCTCCAGCGGCGAGGATAGCCAATGCAAATGTCTTTATTTTATTGATATTCATAATTTTCTTTATTGTTCTTGTTGATTGAATGTGGATTATTTCTCGGGCAGAGATACATTTCTCCAAGAGAGAGCGCCAGCGGCTACGGCGTCGTTGCCATGACCGGTAGCGTCTACTACTCTGTAAGCGCTTGTGTTGTCATCCATCTTCCAGTAACCTACGAGGCCGGGAGTCTGGGGGTCAACATTGTAGATGTGAGAAGCAATCTCTTCCTGAGTACGAACTACGTTCCATACGCGAACCTCAGACATATCACCCTCAAACCAGCGGTTGTCATCGTAAGACTTACCGATAAGGAAGTCACGGTCAGAACCGTTGCCCTGGATGTCGATAGCGGTCATGCTCATAGTGCCTTCACTCTGCAGTCTGCCGTTGATGTAAATCTTGTACTCGCGAGTAGCACAGTCTACAGTGAGGGCTACGTGCTGCCACATATTGGTCTGCAGACCCTTGTTAGAGTCGGCATCGGGGAAGTTGCCACGATCGGTAGCAATCTGAATCTGGTTGTCGGGGAAACCGGCATCACCGATACGCATCAGGAAGCGACCCTCAATACCCATTACGGTAGAGATTAGTTTGCCGAACTCGCGGGGATAGAGCAGAGCCTCCATAGTAATCTGGCTCATATTGGCTACCTGGCTCTTGTCGGCCCACTGCACGGTGAGGTAGTTGCGGCTCATGTTGGTAACCACGTTGATGAGGGCACCTGCACGGAATACGAAGTAGTACTTGGAAGCAGAGCTTACAAGGTCGATGTCAGCAGTCTGAACCTCTACAGGGAGTACATAGATGAGCTCACGGTCGAGATTACCCAGGTTGGTGAACTCAAATGTAGCATCGGTACTCTTTACACTACCTGCGTCTACAGTCACCTTGTTGTTGACTACATTGTAGCACTCTTCGGGCAGGATTACTGCATTGGCACCATAGCACTTGTTATAAGTGCTTACCAAAGAGGGAGCTACATTGAAGGTAGCGTTAATGGTCTTCTCGGCGGGACGGGGCATGGTGATGCTGAGTGTCTTAACCACATCACCGGCATCGCCCTTGATGATAGTCTCCGCTCTCATTTCCTGAGAATTGATTGATGCCTTGTTGCCGAAGTTCTCTTCGTCGTTGTCCTGACAAGAAGCCAGAGCAAACACAGCCAGCATCATCGGAATATATTTGAAAATCTTCTTCATTGCTGTTTAGTTTTTAGCATTAGGATTAATGATAGAAATGGCTGAACGCACATTGGGATAAGTGAACGATGAGTGATAGTAATCATTGCTCATACCCTGGATGGCGATACCGGCAGGAACGAAGCCCTGATACTCGGCGGCAGCCCACTTGGCGGCACCCTTGATGGCAACTTCCTTGCCCCAGTAACCGGTCTTGGTGTCTGTGGGGTCGAGTGAAGGTGCGTTGACGAGGGCTACAAAGCGGTCAGTAGGCACACCCTCTTCGAGGGCCTTCAGAGCCAGGTAAGTAAGGGCAGAGGCTGTAACCTCGCTCTGTGCGGGCAGAATGAGATACTTGGCCTTGTCAAATACCTCCTTGGTGAGGATGTTCTGAGGCTTACCCATCAGGAGGAGCTCCTTGTTGGCGTGACGCTCAGCCCAGTCGTTGGCGATACCGATGAATACGTTCTGCTGAGCGATGAACTCTGCCTTCTCGGCTTCAGTCATGAAGGTGGTAATCTTACCGTTGAAGGCCATGATTACACCGTCATAGTTGTACTTCTCTACGAGAGCGAGCTTGGCGCTTACAGTATCAACGAGGTAACTGTTGAAAGCGGGGAATACCTTTGTGGGGTCTTCGTTTGCAGCGTCAAAGTCCTTCTTCTCTTCGTCATACTGTACCTTGATGTTCTCGTAGTTGATTTCGAATACCACCTTGGTACCCTTCTTCTCGCGTATTTCGTTCATCTCGGCGAGCTCGAAAGCAGCCAGGTTGTCGGGGTTGGTCAGCACGATGTAGTCCAAGCTGTCTGGTACAGAGTGGATGTGCTTGCCCTGAGAGTTGGGAGCCTTGTCGCTATTGTCAAACCATCCCATAGCCACCTTATGAGAACCCTTCTTGTAGTTTCTCAGGTGGGACAGATAGTCCTGATAAAGGCCGGGGTTCTGGTTGTCTACACCCGGATTGTTGATGTCAATAGACTCTACATCGGTGTCGCAGCTTGCCACGAAGGCTGTTGCGGCGATGCATGCCATTGATAATCTGATATATTTTAAGATACTTTTCATAATTGTCTATATTATCTTTGAATGTTTTACTTTGCCCACCACAGGTCAGTAGCCATATTGTCGGCACCACCGAGGAGACCTACAGCGTTAACATAGTTTTCGGCGTTGTTGAGACGCTCCTCCTGAGGATAAGCCAGACGACGGGCACCACGGGCTGAGTTTACTACGCCAGCACTGTTGTTGACAACAACGGGCATCAGCATAGGATAGCCGGTACGACGATACTCTGCCCAAGCCTCCTGACCGAGGGGGAAGTTGGCAAGCCACTTCTGGGTGATGATGCGCTCGAGGCTCTTCTCGAAGTCACCGTCTTCCCACTTGATGGTAATCTGTGAGGTAGCACCAGAGTAGGTGTTGAGCCCAGCGGGGTCCTTGTAAGAAGCGGGCATGCTGGTGTTGTCAGCCAGATAAGCGTCGGCACCATTGGCACCCCACTGTGCAAATGACAGCTTTACACCCTGCTCGTAGAATTCCTTGGCAGTACCGCCCATGTTCCAGTTGCGCAGAGCACCCTCAGCCTTGAGGAAAGCTACTTCGGCAGCGTTCATCCACATGAGCTTGCTGTCGGTGGCTACGATATAGTTACTGTATGCGTGAGCGATAGAACCGCCAGGGATGGCGATACCGCTACGGATACCAAAGTAGCCGTTGTCAACGAGACCGCCGAAAGTGGTCTTGGTGAACATCTTCTCACGACGGGGATCGTTGTAACCATTCATATAGGTTGTGATATCAGCGCTTACGCGAGAGTCACCACCATTGTATTCGTACATGATAATCTCGAAGGGGTTGGTAGAAACGAGAGTCAACTCGGCGTTGTCGTCGTTAGAGGTCATGGTACCTACCTCGTGGTTTACAGCCTCCTCAGCCATCTGCTGAGCCTTGGCGGGAGCCACCTTAGAGATACGCATAGCCATACGCAGCTTGAGAGAGTTGGCATACTTGATCCACTTGGTCACATTACCACCATACACACGGTCAGCCTTGTCGCTGAAGTCGGCAGTACGGTTCTGGGTCAGCACGTCGATAGCCGCGTTGAGCTGCTCAAACATCAGGTTGTACACCTGCTCCTGAGAGTCATAGGCAGCGGTAATCTGACCGTCCTTACCTACCTGAGAGTAAGGGATAGGACCGTAGCAGTCGGTAACGCGCTGGATACCTGACACCTTGATGATAGAAGCTACGGCGTTGGGGATAGGATCGTCGGTAGCACGGGCTACTTCGCCACAGTAGATGAAGAGCTTGGGGATGACATCCTTGAACATTACACGGCTCCATCCGTTCTCAGGGCTGAACTGACCGAAGTTCTTGCCAGCGAAACCTGCGTTGGAGTCAGCAATGTAACCACCGTAAGAACCACCCATCAGACACTCGGTGAACTGGTTGGTGTTGACATCGGTAGGAATTACCCAGCCTTCGAGGTTCAGCATGGCTGAACGCATAGCATAGGCGTCGCGCTGGGTTTCGTCTTTGGTGACGCCGTTGGGGTTGCGGTTGAAGCTCTCGTAGTCGTTAGTACAGCTGGAGAAGCTCAGGCAGAGACCTGCAGCAACCGCGCTCATTATGATATTTTTAATCTGTCTCATAGTTACTCTTAGAATTTGAGTTTGATGTTGAAACCAAGGTTGCGTGTGCTTGGTGTCATGAATTTGTCAATACCCTGATAGTAGTTACCGGTGGTAGCTGTGGTCTCAGGATCGAAAGGTGCCTTGCAGTAAAGCATCAGCAGGTTGCGACCAACGAGAGAGAGGCTCAGGTCACCGATACCGAAGAATACGTTCTTCTTGAAGGTATAACCAAGGCTTGCCTCCTGCAGACGAATGTTGGTAGCGCTGTAGGTATAGTACTGGGGAATACCGTCGGCAGCACCGATAGTGGTGTACCATGTCTCAGGATTCACGCGGTCTTCACCGTTTACGAGTACATAACCCAGGTCGCGGGCGTCGGCAGTGTTCTTAGACACACCGTAAGCGTCGAGGGCAGCCTGTGTAGCTGAGTAAACGATACCGCCAAAGCGTGCAGCAAACATGAAACCGAAGTTGATGCCCTTGTAGCTGAAGTCGTTGCGCCAAGCCATGTTACACTTGGGGAATACGGAACCCAGCTTGATGTCACCTACGTTGGTGTCCTTGTACACCTTACCGTTCTCGTCAACATATACACGGCCTTCGCTGTCGCGTACTACGTCGGTGAGAGAGTAGAGGTCACCCAGCGTACCACCTTCCTTGAGCAGGAAGTGAGCAGAACCCATACCGTTGAGGTCCAGACGGTCCTTGTTGATGATGGCGCCGGTCTCAGGGTGAACGTAGTTCTTTACGAGCTCGTTGATCTTGTTCTTGTTGGCAGAGAATGTGTAGTTAGAAGACCACTTGAAGTTGCCCCAGCTGTTGTCATAGCCCAGAGCCAACTCGATACCGTTATTGCTTACGCTACCGGTCTGGATGTACATGGTGCTATAACCAGAAGATACTGATATGTCGGGGTTGAAGGTCTGGTTGTAAGTCTTGGTCCAGTAGAGTGTCAGGTCAAGGCTGAAGTGCTTGAACAGACGGGTCTGCAAACCGAACTCCCAAGAGTCTGTGGTCTCAGGCTTCAGGTTGTACATAGGATAAATGGTCTGGCTCTTCCACTGACGGTTGGCCTCATCCCACTCATATACAGGGTTGGCGTACCAACGTGGGAAAGGAATACCTACAGAAGCGAATGAACCGCGAACCTTCAAGAAGTCAATCTGCTTGGGCAACTGGAATGTCTGTGATACAATCCATGATGCACCGATAGAGGGATAGAAGAATGAAGACTTGTTAGACTTGGGACCAGCGAGCATAGAGGGCCAGTCGTTACGGCCGGTAAGAGTCAGGTAGTACTGACTGTTCCATCCGATTTCAGCGCTCATGAAGACAGACTTGGTCTGGTCGTGGTAGCCACCGGGCTGACGCTTCTCGCGGTTGGGGTCAATCTGGTACTCGTTGAATACGTTAGGAATGAGGTTGTCATTGATAGGACCATCGATACCAGTAACACCCTGCTTAACATCAGAGATGATTGCACCGAGGTTGGCATTGACAGAGAGTCGGTCCTGGAAGAAACGCTTGTCAAAAGTCATCATTACGTCGCCGTAAGTCTGCTTGTCATCGGTCTTCACGAGAGCGTACTGACCATTCTCACCAGCGAGAGTCTTGTTGGTAGAAGCATAGTACTTCTTCTCGAAGGTATTGGTGGCGTTGTCTACGCGGATACGTGCAGCAAGGCTCAGATAGTCGGTGAGCTTATAGCTGGCGCCGAGGTTGAGCATATAGCGATACTTGCGGTTGGTACGTACGTTGCGGTAGTTGATCCAGTAGGGGTTCTGACCTACGAACTCACTTGCGAGGTCGTTCCAGTTCTGAACGTAGAGGTTACGCTGTGTATCCCAACGCTCAAACATCTTGAGGTCATCGATAGAGTTGCCGCGGGGGTAGAGGTATGCGGTTACCAGTGGGTTACCATATACACCCTGGTTGGTCATGTTGCGGTCATCCTGGATAATGTAGCTTGCACCGGCGTCAACAGTCAGCTTGTCGTTGAGCATCTTGGCTGTGTTGCGGATGGTGAAGTTGTAACGGTTGTACTCGTTGTTGGGGATTACACCACCTGAGTTGAGGGCACTGGCAGAAACATAGGTCTGGTTCTTCTCAGTACCGGTAGAGAGGGTGAAAGCCTCGGTAGTAACGACACCTGTCTTGAAGTAGTTGTCTACAGGGTCATAGCCACGATAGTTGGTCTCGTTGAGCTTGGCACCCCAGCTGTAAGACTCACCACCAGCGTCGCGCAGTGTGCTGCCTGTACCGTAAGCGTTCTGGAAGTCGGGAGTACGGAAAACTGAAGAGAACTCAGTGGTCTGGCTTACAGTGACCTCGGTCTTGCCTTCCTTACCCTTCTTGGTGGTGATAACGATGGCACCGTTAGAAGCGCGGTTACCGTAAAGAGCGGCAGCGGCAGCACCGGTAAGCACTGACATAGACTCGATATCCTCGGGGTTGATGTCGGCGATAGCCTCGGTAGTACCGTTAGAACCGAAACCAGAGTCACCGTCGGAGCCGAGGTTGAACATTGGAATACCGTCAATCACATAGAGCACGTTGCTTGACTGCTCGATTGAACGTGTACCACGCATCACAACCTTAGAGGCACTACCTGCACCGGCAGAGCTGGCGTTGATGTTTACACCGGCAACCTTACCGTTGAGGGAGTTGATGAAGTTGGCATCCTTGTTGGTGAGGAGGTCTTCACCGCTCACCTGCTGTACGTTGTAGCTCAGAGCCTTCTCAGCACGCTTGATACCGAGGGCGGTAACCACAACTTCGTTGAGCTCCTTGGTACCTGAAGACATAGACACGCTGTACTTGTCCTTGCCAGTTACCTTGAGAGTCTGGTCGGCATAGCCGATGTAGGTAATCTCGAGCTCTGCGCCTTCGGTGGTGTTGAGCACGAAGTTACCGTCTACATCAGAGATTACGGCATTCTGAGTGCCCTTCTCCTTGATGGTGGCACCGATAATGGGCTCACCGTTCTCGTCGGTGATAGTACCGGTTACCTTTTTCTTGGGATTGTTGGCCTTGGCGGTAGCCACGGTCTTACCCTGCTTCTTTGAAACGACGATGTTCTTACCCTTAATCTCGTAAGAAACACTCTGGCCACGGAGGATCTGCTCCACAGCCTGCTTGACATCCTTCGCGTTAACGCTGACTACCTTGGCGGTATTCACGTCAGCTGACTCAAACACGAACGAATATCCACTCTTTTGTCTCAATTCTGTCATTGCCTTCTCTACAGTGACTCCCTTGAGCTGCATCTGCAAGCTCTGTGCGAGGGCACCGAGGTTCATGCACAACAGAAACGCGCCTACCAAGAGGCCTTTTTTTCTGATATTCATTACTGTACTAAATTAGATAATTATATTTATTAACTCTTATTCGTAGGTTATTGTTTACGTTGGTGGGGCTTGTTCCCTGGCCGCCATCAGGGTGAGCCCAGGCACAGTCTTTATGACCGTGGGGCTCGTGATAAGGTTCTTTTCTGTTTTGTTTTTGTTGGGTGTCTGAGGTTAAAGTTGTAAAAGTAAGTTATAAAGTCGGGGAGTGCCCTTAGTATATTATGTAAGTCTTTCCTTGCAGTTTGTATCTGATGCGCCCGGTAGCAGAGAGGGCGTCGAGAATCTGAGTGAGCGTCTGCTCGTCGCGGTTAAAGGTAGCATAGAAGTTGAGAGTGGCGAGCTGCCTGTCGGCAATCACGATGCGCTGGTGGTAACTGCGAGAGAGCGTAAGGGCTATCTCGCGCAGGGTGGTGTCATGAAACATCAGTACTCCCTGGGTCCACTGGCGTGACGCTTGGGCGACGGAAGACTGGATGGTCATGTTCTTGGAGCCTTTCTCAAAGACGGCACACTCGTTGGGTTGCAACTGGTATTCACGGTTGGCAGAGTCGGCATGGCTGCCTAAGGCTACGCGACCTTCGACGAGAGTGACCATAGCATTAGGGTCGTCGGGGTAGTCGCGGAAGTCAAACTTGGTACCGAGCACGCGCAGCTTGAGAGCGCTGGAGTTGACATGGAAGGGGAGTTTCTCGTTATGGGCAACTTCGAAGTAGCCTTCACCCACGAGCTTCACATTGCGTTCGCGAACACCGAAACCCTGAGAGTAGGTGATGCGTGAGCCGGCATTGAGCCAAACCTGTGTGCCATCGGGGAGGGTCATACGGGTTGTGGAACCTAAGGGGGCTTCGACGCTGATGTCGGCGAAGCGAGACTCTACCATATCCTGTCCCTTTATATAAAAGAGGTAGGAGAAGACACCCACGGTGACAAGAAGGATGGCAGCGTAGCGCATCATATACATCACGCGGCGATGGCGACGCTGACGCTGATGAGCATGCACGCACTCCATAAACTTTTTGTAGGCAAGCACTTTGTCATATTTAGCCAGCTGCTCCATATTGGGAATGGACATCCACATAGTGTGAAGCTGTCTGAACAGGCGGGAGTTGGCTTCGTTGGCATCGCGCCACAACAGGAGTTCAGCGACCTCCTCAGTACTGAGGTTGTCACTGAAATAGCCTACCATCAAGTCGTAAAAATGTTCGTCTTGCACGTCGTTGTCGATTTGATATACATCAATAAGACGAAAAATATCTTAAATGGGGTAGTCAAAAATGCGATTTTTTTCAAAAAAAATCAATTTTCCACCATTTTCACCGATATTTTTAGCCAAAATTAGCACTTTGGGGATGAGAGAGGGGCTATTTACACAAGGAATAAGGACCAGGCAGATGATGCTGACACTTTATTACTTCATGTTTACCACTACACCTTATTATATATATAGACTTACTGCTCCATAAAAAATAAATACAAAAAGCCTCGGCGTCTTCTGAAGGCTCCGCCTTTGTGGCGATAGACGCAGCCGTCAGCCGGAAAACAATTTTCCTTCGTGCCGCCAACGCCATCACCACCGTCATGCACAGCATGACATCAGAAGACGCCAAGGAACAAAAAGCGGCCTGCGGCCGTAAAAAAAGTCCAGCTTACGCCGGTAAAAAAACAATATCTGGGAGGAGGCCCCTCGACTGCTCCCAAAAGCCCCTCTCTAACTCTCCCCAAGGGGAGAGAAAGCCAAAGCACCCCAGATTAACGCATTAAGATAGAACTCCTTTCCCTAAGGCAAGGCTGGGATGTTGCCCGTATTAAACCTGTTCCACTTGGTGAAGGTTGGAATGCCCCCCTATTAAACTCAATCCACTTGAAGAAGGTTGAAATGGTTGACGCTGAGCTCCTTCCCCTTGGGGAAGATTGGGATGGGGCTTATCCTTGGCAACTCTGTAGGAGTTGCGATTCCCCAGCCCAGGGTTGCGGGCGAAGAACGCTACCCTGGGTATCAACCAAACTAATCATAGCTACTCTGTAAGAGTTGCGATTAGCCGAAGGCGTTACTCGCAGTTGATATTTTGCCCTATCACAAAAGGATAATTAACCGAACCACCACCGATTAACGCATTGGAATAGAGCTCCTTCAACGCGGAGAAAGTTGGGATAGGACTCGTGTTTGGGATGGCCACAAGCAGCGGCAACTCTGTAGGAGTTGCGATTCCCCAGCCCAGGGTTGCGGGCGAAGCACGCTACCCTGGGTATCAACCAATCTAATCATAGCTACTCTGTAAGAGTTGCGATTAGCCGTAGGCGTTACTCGCGGCAGGAAATGCGCATGCTATTAGTGCGAATTGTTACCCACAGCAAGCCATTTATTGTTTATCCATTAAATTGCAAATGTCGCTGCCTCCATTTATATACGCGCCATGGAATGAGATGGCGCAAATAATGTATTCATTTTTTGTTCCGGCGAACAGCCGGGCTTTTTTTACCGCCAACGGCGGCTTTTTGATTTTGTTCCTTTTCAGCCTGCCATCGGGCAGGCGCGGCGGTGGGTGGTGGCAGATATCCGAGAGCCCGCTCTCGGGAATATCCGCAACCACACGCAGACGCATAGGGCGAAGCCCTGAAAAGGAACAAAACTTTTTGTATCATCTCCACACCCTCATTATATATATAGGACATACAATACGAAAGAACGGTTTTGGATTAAAAATAAAGAAAAAATCAAGAGAATGCGATGTATATCAGCGAAAATGTATAACTTTGCGTATTGGCATATACGCCATATCTGAAACGATGTCTAAAATTATCGTTCAAAATACACCTATCACAGTTCTCTCGTTAGAGGAACAGGATTATATCTCCCTCACAGATATGGCAACTGCCAAAGAGGGCGACAACCGTTCTGCCGATATAATCAAGAACTGGTTGCGAAACCGCTACACTATTGAATTTCTTGGTACTTGGGAGATGATTCATAATCCTGATTTCAAAGTGGTCGAATTTGACCACTTTAGAATGAGTGCAGGTTTGCCGTCCTTTGTGTTGAGTGCTTCTGAATGGATAGAGCGCACAAACGCAATCGGAATAATAGTAAAGAAAGGTCGCTATGGAGGTACCTATGCTCATAAGGATATAGCTTTTGAATTTGGTTCGGCAATAAGTGTGACGTTCAAACTTTATCTTATCGAGGAATTTCAGCGGCTCAAAACGGAGGAACAGCGGTTATTAGGTTGGTCGGCGAAACGTGAGTTATCGAAAATCAACTACCGCATACATACCGATGCCATAAAGCAGAACCTTATCCCTGCCGAGGTTACTCCGGCACAGGCAAGCATCATCTACGCCAATGAGGGCGATGTGCTGAATGTGGCAATGTTCGGTGTTACGGCAAAACAATGGAGCGAGGCAAATCCCGACCCCAAAGGAAACATACGCGACTACGCCACAATCAACGAACTTATCTGTCTGTCAAATATGGAAAACCTTAATGCGGTTTTCATCGAACAAGGCATGACTCAGAGCGAGCGGCTTGTGAAGCTGAACCAAATAGCCATTCATCAGATGAGCGTACTGGAAAGCGGCGACAATGATAGAAAATTGCTAAAATAAAAATGCAAACATTATGAAAAACTTCTTATTGGTTTTGTGCATGGAATTTTTGCCAATGCATATAATGGCTAATACACAAGATACAATTATTGGCCGACCGTTGAAGTCTTTTGACCTTTCAGCATTCTGCTCTTACAACAGTTTTCATCCGAGCGAATATCTGACAGATAACAATTGGGATATTCTTTGTGCCTTTGTTCAGTCTGGTTCTGCCGCCAAATTGGACTCACTTGGTATTCCTTACAACAGAAGTCAACTTAGATTGCTTGAAGTTGGCGATTTGTTGATGTGCAATAACGAGCATTATACTACAAAAATACACATTTTCGGGAAAAGTGAGACACAACAAATCCGCCGATAGTCAAAAGATTTTGCCGACAGCATTTTCCCGAAAATCGAGCCCAAAATCAGACGGCTGGTGGGTGCTTTTGATGAGGCCAGATATTCTCAACAGACCTATAGTCTTATATTTTCGTATCTGCTGGATAATTACATTTGGGAGGACGAGTTCCTGTCATCGCCACGTAGCTGCGAAAATCATGGCACATGGTCGGGAGCCTATTGGGCTATGTTTGAAAGCCGCAACCATGATAAAATCGGGACTAATGGCTACGGTCCGGTAAAACAGAACTGGACCGATAATCTGGGCTATTGGATGAGTATGCCCAAGATTATGACATTTGCACGTGAAGTGGCGGCTAATGGCGGCAAGCGTATCGTAAAACAAGAAGTCATTGATGCCGTCGCAGGCTGGGGTCTCACCGACGATAATAGCAATATCCTTATTCCTGTGATATACCGGAACAACAATGACAAAATCGATCTCCTTTGCCGGGATATAACAACAGATTTAAGTCATGCTGTCAAGAAGCATTGCATATCATGGGGTAAGGCTCACAATATTGCTTCACAACAGTTGAGTCAGGTGATATTTTATCACGAAGTGATGTGGGATTTGCTTGACATTCTTGAATCAAAGGGTATTATCTCAATGCCGGCAATCCTGAAAGGCGAAGAAGTCGGCAAAGAGCACTTTGGTGACATCTGTTTCATAGTCTTAGATTCCGCTGCTGAGTGAATTTCAACTAAGCGAGGGAGGATTGCAAATGTCACTGCCTCTAATTATATACGCGCCATGGAATGAGATGGCGCAAATAATGTATTCATTTTTTGTTCCGGCGAACAGCCGGGCTTTTTTTACCGCCAACGGCGGCTTTTTGATTTTGTTCCTTTTCAGCCTGCCATCGGGCAGGCGCGGCGGTGGGTGGTGGCGGATATCCGAGAGCCCGCTCTCGGGAATATCTGCCACCACACGCAGACGCATAGGGCGAAGCCCTGAAAAGGAGCAAAACTTTTTGTATCATCTCCGCAACCTATTAATTACTCGCAGATGAAATTATATCCAATATCCTGGGGACAAAAACCTACTACAGGTAACGCCTTAGGCTAAGCGCAACACCTACAGAGTTGCTATACCTTATTATATATGTACCCAGGGTAGAGGCGCTGCGCCCCTCAACCCTAGGCTATGAAATCGCAACTCTGTCAGAGTTGCCGAGGGTGCGTACTTCCTGCTTTCAACAAAAGGGAATGAACGACAGCAGCCCCTCTCTAACTCTCCCCAAGGGGAGAGAAAGCCAAAGCACCCCAGGTTAACGCATTAAGATAGAACTCCTTTCCCTAAGGAAAGGCTGGGATGTGGCCCGTATTAAACTTGTTCCACTTGGTGAAGGATGGAATGCCCCCCTATTAAACCCAAACCCCTCGAAGAAGGTTGAAATGGTTGACGCTGAGCTCCTTCCCCTTGGGGAAGGTCGGGATGGGGCTTATCCTTGGCAACTCTGTAGGAGTTGCGATTCCCCAGCCCAGGGTTGCGGGCGAAGCACGCTACCCTGGGTATCAACCCCACCAATCATAGCTACTCTGTAAGAGTTGCGATTAGCCTTAGGCGTTACTCGCAGTTGATATTTTGCTCTTTCACAAAAGGGATAATTAACCAACCCGCCACGGGCAAACACGTTGGGATAGAACTCCTTCCCCTTGGGGAAGGCTGGGATGGGGCTTTCCCCCACCGAAGCCAACGGGGGAAAATGAAAGTGCGGCCCTGACTGTGGAGCCGCACATCATCAAACATTTCAAAGAGATATTATTAGCAGATTAGTCAATTCAAAAATATGTTGTCAAAATTCAAGTGGTCACCAAGGGCAACGATAGCACCTACCATGGCTGCGAAACGAATGCCGAGAGCCAACAGAATGACGAGATGTCTGACACGGGCTGCACACGAGTAGCAATGCGGCGGCACGAAGAGACGGTCATAGTGGATGCAAGTTGCTTATGTTTATCACTTTGATATCCATAGGCAAAAATAAGATATTTGCCACAAAGCGGGTGTAACCTTGCGTAACTTTTGTGTCGCTTTCCTAACATTTAGGTGTCGCTTTGGTGGGAAAGAGACTACTGATGGGAAGAAAAAAGATGGCTGGTAGCGTGAGATTAGAAGCGCACGTAAGGACGGAGACGCTCGATGTCGTCAGCGGTGAACGCAGAGAGCAGACGCAGCTGGTCGAGGCTGGCGAGGGGACCCTTCAGCCGACGATAGTCGCAGATGGCGCGCGCCTGGAGATAGTTGATGTAAGGATGGCGCTTGAGTTGGGAGAGCGAGAGACGGTTGACATCGAGGCGCTGGATGTCGCCGGCATCGACGGTGAAGAAAGGAAGAGCCTCCTCGGGGAAGTCGTCAATCTCGAGCAACTGACGGGCATGGGCATAGCCACCCAGACGCTGGCGGTAAGCGACAATGCGGCGGGCGTAGTAGGCACCGATGCCAGGCACACGGCGCAGGAGCGTGGTATCGGCAAGGTTGAGGGCGATGCGCTCGGAGTTGCGCAATTTGACAGGATAGCGCAGGCTGTCGGAAGAGGCTTTGGGCCGCTCGTCATGGACGGCATAGACCTCCGATGCCGGCAGATAGTCTGCCGAGATGCGTATATAAGGCTCGAGCTCGCGATACTGCTTGGCGGTGAGACCGTAGAGGCGCGCGAAGTCGGACGGACGGCGGAAGACTCCACCCTTGGCACGGTAGTGATAGATGTTGCGCACCTGATAGGGCTGCAGACCAAGGCTGAGCAGCTGGGTGCTGTCGGCGGTATTGGGGTCGAAGGGGGCATAGACCACCTGGCGCGAGGGCGTGGCATAGGTGTAAGCACGCCGAGAGTCTGTGCCCACGGCGCTACGCTTGCTGCGGATGCTGTCGGCAGCGGCGATGGGAGTGGTGTCGGCACTGGGCCACAAGAGATGATAGCCTATCACCCCGAAAGCAAGGACTGCCAACAGGAAGAGGACAACCACGCGGTCGCTCTTGCAGAGGTAATAGGGGCGGGACAACTTCATCGCTATATATAATATAATAAGGTGTAAGGTGGTTTATCTTCGGCAGCCCGGGGCATCAGAAGACGCCGAGCTGATGGAGGAAGACGGCGAGGATGGCTGTGGGACAGACATAGCGCACAAAGAACAGGTAGACGCCGAAGACCCTGCACGACACGGTGCCCCAGTTGGTAAACTCGTCGCGCACCAGCTTGCGCGGCACTGCCCACCCGATAAACAGGCAGGTGAGGAAGCCACCCACGGGGAGGAATATCTGACCCGTCACAAAGTCGAACCAGTCGAAGAGAGTGCGCCCGCCGAAGCTCAGCCATGGTATATCGCTGAACGAGAGCGAACAGAAGATGCCGATAAACAGGCTGCCAGCGGTGACGAAGGTGGCAGCCGTGCGGCGCGTGATATGCAGTTCCTCGATGAGGAAGGCTGTGCTCACCTCGTGGAGCGACATGAGCGACGTGATGGCTGCCAGCGACAGGAGGGCGTAGAAGAACACCGACACGAGCATGCCCACTAAGGGCACGGCGGCAAACGCCTGGTTGAACACGTTGGGCAGGGTGACAAAGACGAGCGAGGGGCCGCTGCCGGGGTTCACTCCCACGGAGAAGGCGGCAGGGAATATCATCAGTCCAGCCAGCACCGCTATCAGCGTATCGAGCAGTGACACCTGCAGGGCCGACTTCAACAGATTGGTCTGACGCTTGAAGTAAGAGGCATAGGTGCAGATGCAGCCCATGGCGATGCTGAGCGAGTAGAACGACTGACCGAGGGCGCCGAGGAAGGCGTCGCTGTCGAGTTTGGTGAAGTCGGGCTTGAAGAGGAACTCCATGCCGCGCTCGCCACCGGGCAGGAGGCACGATGCCACGACGATGACAAGGAGCAGGATGAAGAGCGTGGGCATGAGCATCTTGGAGGTACGCTCAATACCGCTGCGCACACCGTTGACAATCACCAGACAGGTGATGACAAGGATGGCGAGCGTCCAGATGACGGGGCGCCAGGGGTCGGAGGAGAACTCGGCAAAATAGCGGTTTACGAAGTCGGCATTGCCGGTGAGCTCGCCGAAGAACGAGGCATAGACATACTGCAGGCACCAGCCAGACACCACGGCATAGTAGCCCATGATGAGAAAACCGGTGGCGACACCCAAGAGACCCACATACTTCCAGGCGCTGCCGCCGGAGAGCAGGGAGTAGGCGCGGTAGGTGTTGGACGCACCGTGACGGCCGATGATAAACTCGGAGAGCATACAGGGGATGCCCAGCATAAGCACACAACAGATATAGACCAGAATGAAGGCTGCGCCGCCATTCTCGCCCGTCATATAGGGAAATCGCCACACATTGCCCAGTCCGACGGCACCGCCGGCGGTGGCAAGTATCATTCCCAGTTCGGTTCCGAAATTACCTCTTTTTTCCATCATTTTCCCTCAAATAACTACTATTTTTATGTCGTACGTACTAATAATCGTCGTGATTGATACAAAAGTAATGAATTTTATTTACTTTTGTCAGCAAATCGAAGAGAAAAATGAAAAGTATATGGAAATTGTGTCGAGACTATCCCTTCTCGACACTGTGTATCATCGTGATATGGATACTGTGTATCATCCCCATTCCCGAGACGCCGCTGTCTGAGGTAAGCATGATAGACAAGTGGACGCATCTGGTGATGTATGGCGGACTGTGTGCCATGATATGGACAGACCGCGCCCGGCTGCGCCTCACCTCCGACCGCCGGGGGATGGTGGTCTACGCCCTGCTGCTGCCCATCGTGATGGGCGGGGTGATAGAGCTGGTCCAGGCCTACTGCACCGGCGGCACGCGCAGCGGGGAGTGGCTGGACTTGGCTGCCGACAGCCTGGGCGTGCTCATCGGCCAACCTATCGGTATGCTTCTGGCAGCGTGTCACGCCAGGTGGCGTAAGGGGCGCGCAGAAGATTAGAGTTGTAGAAACGGCGGTCGCCGGTAACCTCGACAGCGATGAAATCGGGCTTTTCGAAGGGTTCGTCCACCGAAGCCAACTCTATCTCTGCCATAACAAGCCCGGCATTGTCGCCGAAAAACTCGTCCACCTCCCACACGTGGCGGCCATCGGCGCTGCGCACGAGATAACGGTTCTTGTCGATGACTCCACCCCGGCACAGACGCAGGAGGTGGCTCGCCTCGTCGAGGGTTATCTCCTTCTCAAACTCATAACGGCTGAGTCCGCCGTCCTGCGAACGGCTCTTGATGGTGAGGTAGGCATGGTCGTCGCGTACGCGGACACGCACCGTGGCACCCTCGGCAGGGATATAGCCTTGCTGGATGTGGGTACAAGAAAAGGCAACACGCTTGTACGCATCGCCTTTCCTGACCAGAAACTTACGTTCTATTTCTACACCGCTCATTGCATCAATACCATAGCGTAACCTATCACGGCAAGAGTCAATACTACCATGGTTACTATCAACCACTTCATCACGTTCTTGCCTTCCTTCTCCTGCATGGCTGCCTTCTTGGCGCGGCGCATCTTACTTTTTTCGCTCATAGTTGTTATGTTTTTAGGTTAATATATCGATGTTTCTTTTAGGGGTTCAATCTTCGTCGTCGGTGACAGGGAACTCCATGAGATAAGCCTTGATGAAGTCGTCGATTTTGCCGTCCATCACACCGTCGACATCGCCAGTCTGGTAGTTGGTGCGGTGGTCCTTGACGCGACGGTCATCGAAGACATAGCTGCGTATCTGGCTTCCCCACTCTATCTTTTTCTTGCCGGCTTCAATCTTGGCCTTGGCCTCGAGACGCTTCTTCATGGCGCGGTCATAGAGCTGCGACTTGAGCAGACGCAGGGCGTTCTCGCGGTTCTTGGGTTGGTCGCGCGTCTCGGTATTCTCGATGAGAATTTCTTCTTTCTCGCCGGTGTCGGGGTCTTCATACTGATAGCGGAGGCGCACTCCCGACTCTACCTTGTTCACGTTCTGACCTCCGGCACCACTGGAGCGGAAGGTATCCCAAGAGAGGCGGGCGGGCTCGACCACCACCTCGATGGTATCGTCGACGAGGGGCGAGACGAAGACGCTGGCAAAACTGGTCATACGCTTGCCCTGGGCATTGAAAGGCGATACGCGCACGAGGCGATGCACGCCGTTCTCGCTCTTCAGGTAGCCATAGGCATACTCACCGCCTTCTATCTCCATAGTGACGCTCTTGATGCCGGCTTCATCGCCTTCCTGCAGGTCTGCCACACGCACTTTGTAGCCGTGTGACTCTGCCCAACGCATATACATACGCATAAGCATCGACGCCCAGTCCTGGCTCTCGGTACCGCCAGCGCCCGAATTGATTTTCATGACGCAGTCCATCGGGTCTTCCTTCTGTCTCAGCATGTTCTTGAGTTCAAGTTCCTCGATGGCTTTGATGGCTTTGGCGTAGTCGGCGTCGACTTCGTCCTCGGTCACCATATCGTCGTGATAGAAATCGAAGGCCAGCTGCAACTCGTCGGCATATTCGCGTGCCGCCTTGTAGTCCTTGAGCCAACGCTCAATGCCCTTGACCTTCTTCATCTGTTCCTGTGCGCGCTTGGGGTCTTCCCAGAAGTCAGGCGCCTGTGTGCGGAGCTGTTCTTCTTCAAACTCCACCTTCTTTTGGTCGATGTTCAGGTAGCGCGCCAACGCATCGGTGCGCTCCAGAACGTCTTTCAACTGATCACTTGTTATCATTTATTCTTCGTACATCTTGTCTATCGTCTCCTTGTAGTTCTTGTAGACGACAGCTCGTTTCAATTTGAGGGTGCTGGTCAGCTCTCCATTCTCCATGGTGAAGCCATGGGGCAGGAGGGTAAACCGCTTGATTTTCTCGTAGTGGGCCAGCGTCTGCTGGAGGGTGTCGATGCGCTCGGTCATCATGTCGTGGATGCGCTTGTCGGCACAGAGCTCTTCGCGCGAGCCAAACTCGATGTGGTTGTCACGGGCGTAGGCTTCGAGCAGACGGAAGTCGGGCACGATGAGGGCGGCGACAAACTTGCGCTGGTCGGCGATGATGGCAACCTGGTCTACATACTTGTCGACGAGTAGCATGGACTCTATCATCTGGGGCGCGATATACTTGCCGTTGGATGTCTTGAAGAGGTCCTTGATGCGCTCCTTGAGGAAGAGCTCGCCCTGGTCGTTGATGTAGCCGGCGTCACCCGTACGGAAGAAACCGTCGGCAGTGAAGGCTTCGGCGTTGACCTGGTCGCACTTGTAATAACCCGGCGTGATGGTCGGGCCCTTGAGCAGCACCTCGTCGTTGTCGCCAATCTTGACCTCGATGCCAGAGAGCGGACGACCCACCGAACCGATGGTGAACGGTTTGCCCTTGTGGTCGCAAGAGACAGTGGCAAGGCTTTCGGTGAGACCGTAGCCCACGACCATGTTGATACCGATGGAATGGACAAATTCTTCGACTTGGGGCGACACAGCGGCGCCGGCGGTGGGGAAGATATTGGGGTGGTCGAGACCCAACTGCTTGCGCACGAGGGCAAGCACGGTGCGGTCATAAATCTTGTATTCGGCAGCGAGGGCAAGCGACGGCCGACGGCCGCGGGCCAGACAGTCTACATTGTACTTGTGACCCACATGGAGGGCACGGTGGAAAAGACGCTGCTGCAGGGCGCCAGCATTGTCCATACGGTCTTTGACAGCGATGTAGACCTTCTCCCAGAAGCGCGGAACCGATGACATACACGTGGGGTGGGTCTCGCGCATAGCCTGCTGTATCTGCTGGGGATAGGTGTTGATAATCAACTGGGCGCCAACCGACAGGCAGAGGTAAGCCCAACCTCTCTCGAAGATGTGGGTGAAGGGCAGGAAGTCGATGACGCGGTCGTTTTCAGAGACATCAACAAACTCATAGTTGGCGTGAAGAGCCGCATGATACTGCCCGTAGGTGAGCATCACGCCCTTGCTCTCGCCGGTGGTACCACTGGTGTAGAGGATGTTGCAGAGGTCGGTGTAGTTGGCTTCCTTCCAGCGCGTCTCAAGTTCAGACTGGCGGGGCAGCCCCTTGCCCAACTTGATGAAATCGCTGAAGTAAAGGGCATTGGAGTCGTGGGTATCGATATTCACGCCGTCATCATAGACGATGATGCGCTCGAGCGTGGGGCAGAGGTGGAAGATGCGCAACGCCTTGTCATACTGGTCCTGCTCGCCTACGAAGAGGAAGCGCACCTTGGCATCGTTGAGCACATAGAGTATCTGCTGCTCGCTATTGGTGGCGTAGAAAGGCACGGTAACGGCGCGCACGCCATAGGCACCGAAGTCGGTGTAGAGGTACTGCACACAGTTCTGTGAGAAAACGCCTATATTTTCCTGAGGTTTCACGCCGAGATTAAGCAGCGCGTTACTTACCTCCTTTACACGAAGAGAGAAATGCTGCCAAGATACTGAGCGCCATTTCTTTTCTCCAAATCTCTGAAAAGTAAGTGCCGTTCGCTCTCCGTACTTCTTGGCAAGGTCGTGAATGATCACCGAAAGATGACTATTGATTTGCATAAGCAATAATATTTAGTTTATGCAAAGGTAGTGCAAACCGAGCGAAATACAAAATAAATCTATTTATTTTTATTTCCGAGGTGAAGCCTACCTTCACGCCCTTAGGCGTAAAGGAGTGCAAACCGAAGACAATACAAAGAAAAAACGTAGGTTTTTTCATTTTGGATTGTTGAGGTGCAGCCTACCTTATCCAAAGGTAGTGCAAACCGAGCGAAATACAAAATAAATCTATTTATTTTTATTTCCGAGGTGAAGCCTATCTTGACGGCTTCGCCGTAAAGGTAGTGCAAACCGAAGAGATTACAAAATAAATTCATTTATTTTTAATCTTGAGGTGCAGCCTACCTTCACGCCTTTAGGCGTAAAGTAGTGCAAACCGAAGACAATACAAAGAAAAAACATGAGTTTTTTCGATTTCTACGGAAGAGCCGTCGTTATGTTTAAGTTGATGCAGATGCCAAACAAAAACAATTCAAGTCACGAAATGACGATTGCAAACCGCGATTTTATCATTTCAGACTTTGAGCCCATTATTTCAAGCCACGAATTATAGATGAATAGGCACTCGGACAAGTTGGCGCCACGCCCCACCCCATTTCCGAAGCCCTCGCACACACTCCCGGGCACCACGATGAAGGCAGCGCGACCCACAGCCCATCGCAGATATATGTGCCGAAAAGCAAAAAAACATGAGTTACAGCACCAATATCAATGATTTTTTGCTTAACTTTGCCCGGGATGGACGGTGTCTCGGCATTTGAAGCAAGTTTCATGATGCAGAGTTGCACCATCTACACCCACGAAACACGCCAAGATTATGAAAGCAGACGAATTGATAATTGACAAAATCAAGGATATCGCCCGCAGCACTGTCCCCGACGGCAGCGAAGCGATACTGTATGGCTCGCGGGCTCGTGGCGATGCCCGCAGCGACTCCGACTGGGACATCCTTATCCTGTTGAACAAGGACACGCTCACCCAGAACGACTACGACAACGTGAGTTATCCCTTCGTCATGCTGGGCTGCAACCTCGGCGCCGAAATCAACCCCATCCTCTACACCAAGAAGGAATGGGAAACCTACCAGTTCTCCCCTTTCTACGAGAATGTGAATAGAGACGGAATTATCCTTGCATAATTCGGTCGTTTCTACCAACAAACGCACAATTACGATGACCACAAAAGAATATACTGATGACGCGGTGGCGCTGCTCATGCGCCTGATAGCCACTCCGTCTGTGAGCCGCGACGAGGGCGGAGCGGCAGATGTCATGGAGGCGGAACTGCGGAGATGCGGAATTGAATATACGCGCGAGGGCAACAACCTCTGGACCACTGACCCGCAGTATGACGAGCGGCGCACCACCCTGCTGCTCAACGCCCATATCGACACCGTCAAGCCCGTGGAGAGCTGGACGCGCAACCCCTACTCCCCCACGCTCGAGGGTGACACGCTCTACGGTCTGGGCAGCAATGACTGCGGCGGAGGACTCACTGCGCTGCTGCAAGTGTATCGCGCGCTCAAAGACAGACCACGCCCATACAATCTGATATACCTCGCCTCGGCAGAGGAGGAGGTCTCGGGCGTCGACGGCATACGCCGCGTGCTGCCTCTGCTACCCAGGATAGATGTGGCGATAGTGGGCGAGCCCACCGCCATGCAGCCCGCCATAGCCGAGAAGGGACTGATGGTGCTCGACATCACCGCCCACGGCCGCAGCGGACACGCCGCGCGCAACGAGGGCGTGAACGCCATCTACAAGGCGATGGACGACCTGCTGTGGATGCGCGACTACAGATTTGAGCGCGACAGCAGTCTCTTGGGGCCCACCACGATGAAGGTGACGGTGATAAACGCGGGCACCCAGCACAACGTGATACCCGACGAGTGCCGCATGGTGGTCGACATACGTACCAACGAGCATTATACCAACCGCGAGGTGTATGACATCGTGAGCCGCCACGTCAAGAGCGATGTCAAGGCGCGCTCCTTCCACCTCTGCTCGTCGCATATCGATGCCCAGCATCCATTGGTAAGACGGTGTCTGTCATTGGGAATGACGCCCTTTGGCTCGCCCACGCTGAGCGACCAGGCGCTCATGACATGGCCCTCGTTCAAGTTGGGCCCCGGCGACTCCGCCCGCTCCCACTCTGCCGACGAATACATACGCATAAGCGAAATCTCCCACGCCATCGACACCTATCTCTCGCTGCTCGAGGGTTGGGAAGGTTAAGTCACAAACCCCCGCCACGACCGTGGCGACAGCCACAAACGCAAAGAGCGCGCCCATGTGAACCTCTCACACGGGCGCGCTCTTTGCGATAGATATATAGATAGCGGCGCTAACGGCCGAGCCATGTTTCAGGGTTGAGTTTGGTCGTTCCGCGACGCAGCTGGAACTGGAGGATATGGTCGGGGCCTACATTGCCGAGCGCCTGACGCGTAGAGACTTTCTGTCCCTTGCTCACGCTCACCGAACTCAGGTTGCAATAGACGGAGATGTAGGCTCCATGGCGCACCATGACAAACATGCTGCCCTCCCAACCGAAGACGGCACTCACCTCGCCATCGTAGACGCTGCGGGCTACGGCTCCGGGGCGGCCCAGGATGTTGATGCCCTTGTTGTCGAGCGTCACGCCCTTGAGGCCTTCGACGGCGTACTGGCCGAAGTGGCTCACCACCTTGTAGCTGCCGGTGATAGGCATAGGCAGGCGACCCTTGTTGGCCTCAAAGCCACCACTCATCATGCGGTCTACCGACGACATCGACTCGGCATTGCTCACCTCGCGCTTGGCGGCAGCTATCTCCTTGCGGCTGCGGGCTTCGTCGGCACGCGCCTTGCGTTCGGCAGCCTCGCGATTGGCTGTGGCTTCGCGCATAGCTTGTCGGGCGCGCTCTTCAGCCTCACCCTTTCCGCGTCGGGCTTCAGCCTCGGCACGCAACTGCTGTTCGCGCTTGCGTGCCTCTTCGATGCGGCGCTGGTTTTCAAGTGCTTCAGCCTCGGCGGCAGCCTTTCGGCGAGCCAGCTCTTCGGCTTTGCGCTTGGCGGCAGCGGCAGCGGCAGCCTTGCGCTTGGCCTCTGCCTCGGCGCGGGCTTTCGCCTTGGCCACCTCGATAGCCACGAGACGGTCAATCTGCGCGTTGAGCACCTGGTTTTTCTTCTTCTGCTCGTCTATGATAGACTGTATGGTCTTCTGCTGGCGCTGCAGTCCTTTCACGATATTCTGCTGCTCGCTCTGCTTGCCCTCGAGCTCGGTGCGGGCTTGCACATCGCGACTGAGGAGCTGGTGCTTGTGTCCGCGGGCGTCCTCCAGCTGCTTATGCTTTTCGTTGACCTGCTGCTGCTTGACCTTGAGCATATCACCCTGCACCTTCTGGTACGCGGCGTATTCCTTGACAAAGCGCATACGACGATACATCTGCGCGAAACTCTGTGCCGAGAAGACAAACATCATCTTGTCCTGCACGCTGCGATGTCTTGCCATGTAGCGTATCGACTTGATATATCGCTGGCGACGGTCATCGAGCTGGCTCTGGAGGGTGGCGAGCTGCGACTTGAGGATGCTGATGTTGTCGTCGAGGGCTGTGATGTCCTTCTGGATGCCGTCTATAGACTTCTGCTTCTCCCCTATCTCGCTGTTGATGATCATGAGGTCCTTGAGGCGCTTGGACACGTTGGCCTTGTTGGCTCTGAGCGCCTGCTCCTGCTGCCTGATGCGGCGCTGCACGGCGGCGCGCTCATTGCGCAAGCCCTTGATGGTGGTGGGTTTGGCGTTCTTGGATGCAGAGGCTTTGGTCTTGGTCTTGCGCCTGGTCGTCGTCGCCTGGGACTTGCGCTTGGTTGTGGTCTTGGCGGTGGTGCGCTGCTTGCTCTGCCTCGTGGCCGTCGTCTTCTTCTGCGCGGTCAGAGGGAGGGTCAGCACCATTGCCATCAATACTATCAGAATACGTCTCATCGCATATTGAGTAATTTGTCAAACACATCATGGGCCTCCACCTTCTTATACTTGGCAGACGGCGTGGTGAGCGCCTGCCAGTCGGAGTCGGTGCGCACGCTGTTCATGCGCAGACTGACAGTTGCCTGCTGGGTCTTGCCGCCAGCATTGGTGGTGAAAGTAAACGACTGGGAGGCTGGGAACATCTTGGCGCCTACGGCCTTGAAGTCACCGTAGTTCCAGGCGAGGCTCGAGGTGCCGTGGGCAGAGCCGAGATAGGTCACCAGCGCCGAGAGGATATGATGGTCGGCGCGGCGGGCGTTCCACTTGAAGTTGAGCTTGCCCGACTTGAGCGTCACGGGAACCTCGTCGCCCAAGGCGTCAATCTCGGCAGTAAACTTGTCAAGGTCTCCCTCGCCAACCTTCTGCGTTCCGGGCAGCAGGAGTTCGTTCCAGAAGAGCGACTGCAGACTGTAGAAGTCGAGGCCGTTGTCCTTGAGGAAGCCCAACTGGCTGTACTCGGCCTTGATATACTCTTTGTGCAGACGGTCGATGACGAGCACGTAGTCGGGGGTAAACTCCACGCGGCCCACCTCGGTCTGGATGAGCGGTATCATCACCTGCAGACGGATTACCTCATCCTTGCGCATGCGCAACTGGCCCGGCAGCGTCTGGTTGATGCTTCCCGCCTTGATGCTGAAGCTCATGTCGCCCACAATGTTCTTCTGGTAGAGCCGCTGATCGCTCACCTGCTGCACGAAATGCAACGAGGGGCTCACGGCGTCGCTCTTCTTCATGGCAGCCTGAGTCTGCGCCGAGCCGCCGGTCATCACTGTCTTCTTGGCACCACACGATGCCAGCACGAGAGCCACGGCAAAGAGCGTGGCGTTATGGATTGTTCTTCTTGTTTCCATCTTGTTTCTTTTTGTCATTATCCTGATTCTTCCGGTCACCGTTCTGCTTCTGCTTGACGCCATCTTGCTTCTTCCGGTCACCATCTTCAATTATCTTTCTGTACTTTATCTTCTTGGGGAGCAGCTCACTGCCACCGCCAGCCTTAACCGCACGCTGCCAGTAGCCCACAGCCTCATCGGTGAGACCATTGCGGAAGTAGATATCACCAGCGTGTTCGAGCACCACACCACTCTGGACCGAGTCGCTGTCGTTGGCAAGCGCCTGGTCGATATAGATACGCGCCTCGGCATAACGGTCCTGACGGTAGAGTATCCAGGCGTAGGTATCGAGGAAAGTGGGGTTCTTGGGTTCGGCCTTGATGGTCTTCTGGCTCATCTGCGCAGCCTTGTTGAGAGCCGTGTCCTTCTCGCTGAGATAGTAGGCATAGTTGTTGAGACACTCTATGTTGTCGTCCTTCCACTTCAGACAGTTGTCGAAGGCCTCAAAGGCTTCCTGCTCCTTGTTCTGGTCGTGCAGGATATTACCCATCATCGAGTAGAAGTCACTGACGATTTCCTTGTTGCTCTTGTCGTCGGCAAGCGCCACACCCCGGCGCAGCGCGCTGAGTGCTTCGTCGTTGCGCTCATTCTGGTAACAAGAGAGGCCGAGGAAGTAGTAGAACGCGAGTTCATCGGGGTTGTACTCGGTGCCCTCTTTGCTGAGTTTTATGACCTCCTCCCAGTTCTGTTCTTTCCAATACGACTGTATGAGTTCAAACCTCACGGAGCCGTTGTCGGGCTCGAGGCTGAGCAGGCGGGTACGCGCCTTACGCACCTCGGATTCGGGAAATTTCTTGAGGTTGAGGTATGCCAGCCGGAGTTCTGCCAGGGTAGCGTCGTAGACACCCAGCTTCTCCTGCTGGTCAAAGAGAGCTATCACGCGGGTACTGTCGTCGCCACGCGCTTCATTGTCCTGGATGAAGGCTTTCATCATGGTGAGGCGGGTCTTGTCTTCGGTCTTGGGGTTGTCCAGGATGCTCTTCAGGCAGTTGTCGGCAAGGTCGTGCTGACCCACCGACTTGTAATAGTCATACATCGAGCTGAGCACATTGGCGTTGCCGGGCTCCTTGGCGAGGGCTTCGGTGAATATCTTGAGCGCCTCGCTCTCTCCGCCGTTCTGCATGAGCCAGTTGCCCATCATCACCTGATAGTTGATGTCATAGGGATGCTCAGCCACGAGCTGCTTGAGCGACGCCAGAGCTTTCTTGCGCTCGCCTTTGAGTCCGTAGATGCTCACCTTGCTCAGCGTGATGTCTTCGCCGCTGCCCTCTATCTGCTCCAGGCGGTCCAGGCAGTCTATCATGCGGTCATAGGCTTTCTGCTTGTCATAGATACCGAGCAGAATCTGCAGCAGGTCGGTGCGGCCGCGGTTCTTGCGCGCCAGACTCTCATACACCGCCGCAGCCTTGTCCAGCTCGTTGTTGCGGTAGTAACTCAGGGCGAGTGTCTCGAGATAAGTCTGGTTGTCGGGGCGCAGACTGACGGTCTTCTCGAGATAAGCCTGAACCAGCGAGTCATTGCCGTCGTCGGCATAGTATTTGGCGAGGAAGAAATAGGGCTCTGCGGCGTAGGGGTTGAGGTCACGGCACTCTTCGAGCAGACAGCGTGCGATGGAATCGTTGCCCTTGAGGCGCTCGCAGACCGACTCGAGGAAGAGGCTGTCCATGCGGCGCTGGTCCTGGGCAGAGAGGATGGGAGCAGCCGCCACGACCACCTTCTTGCGCTTGGCCTGGGAGGGCAGCGACAGCAGCGCCACCAGCAACACCGCAGCTATCAGGATATAGCGATAGTTGATTTTCATCATCGTCAGCAGGTTATTTCCCCCCCGTATGACCATAACCGCCGGCACCGCGCTCGGTATCGTCGAGCTCGTCGACGAGCTGGAACTCTATCTGCTCATGGCGCGCCACCACCATCTGGGCGATGCGCTCGCCGTCGTTGATGACAAAGTCGGTATCAGAGAAGTTGATGAGCAGCACCATCAGTTCGCCACGATAGTCGGCATCGATGGTACCGGGGGTATTGAGTACGGTGATGCCGTGCTTCAGTGCCAGTCCGCTGCGAGGGCGTATCTGGGCTTCGAAGCCTTGCGGCAGGGCTATATGGAGCCCGGTGGGAACCAGGCGGCGCTCCATGGGATGAAGTACTATCGACTCGTCGATGTTGGCGCGCAGGTCCATGCCAGCGCTCTGGCTGGTGGCATACGCGGGCAGGGGCTGGTGCCCCTTGTTGATTACTTTGACGTTAAGCATAGTCATGCTGATTTGATTTTTCATGCAAAAATAACTAATTCTGACCACATTATTCACTTTTTTATGATAAAAGAATATAATTAGGGTTTTTTCCACTACTTTTGTGGCTATGAATTGGCAACAACTTATCTCCAACAAGCGTCTCGGACAGGAGACGCGGCACGAGCGGCATGACGACCGCTCGGAGTTCAAACGCGACAGCGACCGTCTCATTTACTCGGCGCCCTTCAGGCGTCTGCAGAACAAGACGCAGGTGTTCCCCCTGCCCGGCAGCATCTTCGTCCACAACCGTCTGACCCACTCGCTCGAAGTCTCGTCGCTCGGCAAGTCGCTCGGCGACGACGTGGCACGCATCCTCACCGAGCGCCATCCCGAACTGAGGGGCACGCTCTTCGAGGAGATTGGCACCATCGTCCAGACTGCCGGACTGGCGCACGACCTGGGCAACCCGCCCTTCGGCCACAGTGGCGAGAAAGCCATACAAGCCTTCTTCACCGAGGGCGAAGGCCAGGAGCTGCGCACCCGGGTGAGCGACCGCTTCTGGGACGACATCACCCACTTTGAGGGCAACGCCAATGCCTTCCGCATCCTTACCCACCGCTTCCACGGCAGGCGCGAGGGCGGGTTTGTCATGACCTACTCCACCCTGGCGAGCATCGTCAAATATCCCTTTGCCTCGTCTGAAGCCGGAGGGCATGGCAAGTTCGGTTTTTTCGCCCCCGAGGAAGACTCCTACCGCAAGATTGCCGACGAGCTGGGTATCGCGCGCCTCTCTGCCGACGGCGAGCCGCTGCGCTATGCCCGCCACCCGCTGGTTTACCTCATGGAGGCTGCCGACGACATCTGCTATGAGATTATGGACATCGAAGACGCCCACAAGCTCAAGCTGCTCACCTATCAGGAGACCGAAGACCTGCTCTTGGGCTTCTTCGACAGCGACACCCGCGCCAGCATCCTGCAGCGGGTGGAGGAAGACGGGGTGACCGATGTCAACGAGAAGGTGGTGTATATGAGGGCGTGTGTCGTGGGACTGCTCGAAAACGAGTGCGTGCATGCCTTTGTAGACCACGAGAGCCAGATACTGGCTGGCACATTTGAGGGCAGCCTCATCAAAGCCATCTCCGAGCGGCCCCGCAACGCCTACAAGCGATGCACGCAGGTATCTAAAGAGAGAATATATCAAAGCAAGATAGTGCTCGACGTGGAGTTGTCGGGTTACAAGATTATGGAGACGCTGATGCGCGACCTCGTGAGCGCTGCCGTGAGCCCCGAGAAGTTTCATTCCAAGCAACTTATCAAGCGCTTCAGCAGCCAGTACGACATACAGAGCGATGACCTGGAGACACGGCTCATGGCTGTCATCGACTATATCAGCGGCATGACCGACATCTATGCCTTGGACATCTACCAGAAGATTAACGGCATCTCGCTGCCCATCATCTGACGCGCCACACAGCACAGCAAGGGGGAACCGGCAATGACCGGTTCCCCCTTGCTGTTTATCTATAGCGGCGCCGCGACCATCGACAGCACCGCCGCAGCCCCCTTGGCGAGTCTGGAGCATATCCTGGCGGGTTCGTAACTTATGATACGTGGGCTCGTGCCTTCCGTCACGCGGCCACGTACCATAAGGCACGAACCCTCGTATCAATAGGCACGAGCCGCCAATCATGGTCAGCAAGCGAGTGAAGACACTGGCTGTCAGCCCAATCATCATCGCTGCAGCAGCCGCGACAGCGACATCCGTACGAGATGCGGCTGCGCCCGCGATGTCTTACAGCTGCCCCACCTTGCCGATAAAGAGGATGGTTCCCGTGGTATTCTCACGGATGGCATAGACAAAGGGGTGGTCGAACTTGATGGGCTCGGTGGGCTTATCCGACGTGTACAAACCTTCAGCGTAGCTTACTGCCGCAGCCTTGGTACCGTTTTCATCGACATCTATCATCGCGCTCTGCCCCATGTTGACATAGCACACTCCATTGCTTTGCACATCAAACAGCTTGTTGATGCCCAGTTGTTGGCAGACCTTCACGATATCCTGGAACTCATTCTGCACCTTGAACTTGGGCAGATGTATGCCTATCGTGGCGCTTACCAACTTGTTGTGCAAGCCCCACCAGTCGGTCTTGTCGGTTATCTGCTGTCCAATGTCCTTGGGCATCACTATCATCATGCTGTAATAGCCGCGGCCATAGGTGAGCTCAGCCACCGAGACCTCGTCGTCTACATATACCTTGGCATCTACCGACGCCTGCATCATATCCACCTTTGATGTGGTGCCGTTCTCGTTGTGGAAGACGCCCTGATAAGTGTTTCTGCCATTAAAAGGCTGCGACCATTTGCCATTGAAATAGGTGGCATTGGCCAGGACAATGGCTGTCGATGAGCTTGGCTTCAAGCTGAGGCTATTGATTAGGCCGTGGGTCTTCTCGCTTGCCCACCTGTCGATAAGCCGCTTGGCCTCGTCGGCCTTGTTGCCAAAGTCGTGGACTACGAAATCTGCATTGTAGTTGTCCTCGATGTTTGCCACGACTTCGGGCAAGATGTCCAGGCCATCGTCGGCCCATATACTGTTGGCGAGCGCCAACTTGACATACTTGTCGTCCTGCTGCAGGCGCGTCAGCAGTTCCTTGCTGTGCTGGTTGGTCTCAGCCAGGGTGTAGTCGTCGAGTCCGAGGGCGTCGAACACCTCTGCCTGGACCTCGACGCTTGCCGTGTTGGCCATCATGCTCAGCAGATACTGCATGCTGATGGGCGACACCACCACGTTGCCTTTGGCTGCAGACGGTTGGGCGGCAAGCACAGCCAGCAAGTCGTTGGCAAACCCATTGCTGCACGCCGCGAAATCGGTCTGCGTCACCTGATTAAGTTCTACTCGGATAGGCTCTATTTCGCCTCTCTCTTCATCATCACTACAAGCCACAAACGTGGATGTTGCCTCTCCTACGAGCAACATAAGCGCTAATCTTGTCGGTTTTATAATGGTCATGATTAAAGTTATCTGTATTATTACGGTGATGTATCAGTCGGTCGTCTGCTGTCGTGCCATCTGCGGGCCGCTTGTGGCGGGGCGGGCGCAAGCCGTAGCCAACAGCCTATGGCACACTGCGTCTGGCAGGCAGACCCACACGCTATTTTTGGCAAAGATAAGGACTATTGCAGAATGGGTCACAATTATTTTGGTTAAAAATGTTTAGCCACGTAATAATTATGATTTTCAAGGGATTGGCGGTGAATATGAGGATGAAGTCGGCAACCTTTGGCTGCGCAGCGGTGGACAGTGTCGAGGAGAGTCTGGCGGCGGGCAGGAAGATGGTGGCGGGAGGCGGCGTAGCCATCCCCATACGCACCAAAACGACAATTGCCGTAATGGGCTTAGCGTCCATTACGGCAATCATTATGGGGTTGCTCTCTGCCTCGCCCACTGGTAGCAGCATCGGCATGGCGGCGGGTGGCGGCAGGATGCGGGGCGGCACCTACTTGCAGCCGTCCTTGTATATCACCTTGTTGGCTCCGCTGGTGAGCTGCAGCGCCTCGGGGTGCTCGGCGATAAAACTGTCGATGTGGCGTATGCGCTTCTCCTCGAGTATCTCGTCGATGGCAATCAGGATGCCCGTCTCCTCGACATCGCCGAAGCCATAGTTGATGGCGGTTCCGAAGAGTTTCATCGTGGGACTGAGGTTCATATAGGCATTGACGAGCGGCGGGATGTTGTACCCCAGGTTGCGTATCTCACGGTTGAGTACGCGGTAGTCTTCCTTGAAGTCGTCATGGCAGAATATCTTGGCCAGTTCGTCATCGGGAGTCTCAATAACCAGCGGTTTCATCGGTACAATGAGGTGCTCCTTGTCATCAAAATGCTTGCGCAAGAAGTAGAGAATCATATCTCTGCCGCGACGGATATAGCTGGGATACATCGTAACCTTACCGAAGAAATACTTGAGGTTGGGATAGAGCACGGTGAGGGCGCCAAGGCCGTCCCAGAGGTTGTCGAGGGCGAAGATGCTCTTGGTGTTTTTGCGCACATTCTGGTAGCCGAGCGACACAAACGAACGCCCCAGCTCTACGGTGTAGGGTGCGTACTGGGTCATAAACTTCTCGGAGAAGTGGAACATGTGACTCGTGGCAAGCACAGGCTGTCCCTTGTCGTCTATCTTCCAATCGGTACCTATCAGATAGCGATAGCCACCGATGATTTCTTCCTCTTCAGGATTCCATACTATCAACTGCCTGCAGCCATTCTCCATGGTATCAAACTCGTCGATATCTGCCGACTTGCCCGTACCCCCTCCGGCAGTTCGGAAAGCCTCTTCGCGCAGACGCCCTATCTCGAGCATCACGTTGGGCGCTTCCTGTGCCGTAACGACATAAATCTCGTTATGGCTCTTGTTGGTCATACGCATACGGCGTTCGGGCGTAAGCTCTCTCTTGAGCAGTTCCCTACTGACGGGTTGGATAATTTCCTGTTCCATAATTACTTCTTTATCTATAGCTCGTAAACCTTTTCTTCTACAAAATTCGCCCATTCCATCGGAGTTTTGCTCTTGTCGAACGTCTGCCATGGTATGGGTTTGCCGATGACCACCCTGAACTTCTTACCCACGTTGCGATACATCTCGTCGACGAGGAAAAGCATGGCAAGATTGAAGGGCAGATACTTGTCGCTGAACTTGGCGATGCGGTAGAACCGCTCGGAATTGCGGCCGCCGAAGAAGATGGGCACCACATCGCGGTGGCACTCCACGCTCTTGGTGATAAATGTCTTCTTCCACGGCAAATCGTGGATGGAGCCATCGGCGCGCTTGCGGCTGTTGAGTCCGGCGGGGAACATGAGCATGTGCTTGTCGCTCTTGAAGCCTGCCTCGACCATAGCGGGAAAGTTACGGCTCTGTCGGCCGGTCTTGTTGATACCTATACACAGTGGCTTGAGTCCTGGCAGATTGAGCAAGAGGTCGTTGACGAGATAGCGGAAGTTGCCATCGTAGTGACGACCGATGATGGCGCCCAACGCCACGCCGTCCTGACCACCGAGGGGATGGTTGGACACAAAGGTGTAGAGCCGGCCGTCGTTCTTGTCGGGCAGGTTCTCCATTCCCTCTATCTCAAGGGTCATATCGAGGTACTTGACACAAGCCTCGAGCCACTCCACTCCCTCGAGATGACTGTGGTCATCAAGGAACTGGTTGACCTGGTCTTCGTGTACCAGCCGCTTGAGCCATGCCACGAGAAAGCGGGGCACCAGACGGGCTCTCTTTCCCATCTTGCCTGCCAGAATCTTGTCTATATCTATGGTCTTTGCCACCATGAGGTTTTATTTCATAACTTCTAAGGTAGTGCAAAAATAATACTTCTTTTCCAATTACGCTAAAAAAAGACATAAAATGTGTGATAAATCTAAAAATGATTGACAAATAGTCGCAAAAGGGCAGGAAAATACGGACAAAGTGGCCCAAAAACCGGCGCCCGACAACCCCGCCCACGCCATCGGTAAGGACGGCGCCTGCAAACCGCCATGTCAAGTTTTTGAAGAAAAATGAAAAAAAAGTGGAGAAAAGTGGTGCAGTGTGGGGAAATAGTTGTATCTTTGACCACGTAATTCGAATTTATATATAAAAGAGGTACGCATGCGATTTGTAGGAAACATAGAAGCCAAGACCGACGCCAAGGGACGCGTGTTCCTGCCCTCGGCTTTCAGGAAGCTGCTGCAGACAGCAGCCGAAGAGGGTCTGGTGCTGCGCAAAGACATCTTCCAGCCTTGTCTGGTGCTCTATCCCCAGTCGGTCTGGGACGAGCAGCTCAACCTGCTGCGCTCGCGCCTCAACCGATGGAACGCCCAACACCAGCAGCTCTTCCGCCAGTTTGTCTCTGATGTAGAGCAGCTCACGCTCGACGGCAACGGCCGCTTCCTGATACCACGCCGGTATATGAAGATGGCCAATATAGAGAGCGCAGTGAGGTTTATAGGCATGGACGACACCATCGAGATATGGAACGCCGACACTGCCAACGGCGCCTTCATGGACGCCGACGCCTTTGCGCAACAGTTGGAGGACCTCATGACCACTCCCGGCGATACCGACACTAACGGCTAACACCCAGCGACAATGACAACAATCGACACATACCACGTACCCGTATTGCTCGACGAAAGCATAAACGGTCTCAACCTGCACCCCGACGGCGTGTACATCGACGTGACCTTCGGCGGTGGCGGCCATTCGCGCGAGATACTGCGCCGGCTCCCCCAGGGCTCGCGCCTCTTCAGCTTCGACCAGGACGCCGATGCCGAACGCAACATCGTAGACGACGACCGCTTCACCTTCGTACGCAGCAACTTCAGATACCTGAAGAACTGGATGCGCTACTACGAGATAGACCACATCGACGGTCTGCTGGCCGACCTCGGCGTGTCGTCGCACCACTTCGACGACGAGAGCCGCGGCTTCTCCTTCCGCTTCGACGCCCCCTTGGACATGCGCATGAACAAGCGCGCCGACAAGACCGCCGCCGACATCGTGGCAGAGTATGACGAAGAGGCGCTGGCTGACATCTTCTACCTCTACGGCGAACTCAAGAACTCGCGCCGCATTGCCTCGGCGCTGGTCAAGGCACGCCAGCAGCACGCCATAGCCACCACGCAGGACTTCCTGCATGTGGTGGAGCCTTTCTTCAAACGCGAGCGCGAGAAGAAGGACATGGCGCGACTCTTCCAGGCTCTGCGCATCGAGGTGAACCATGAGATGGAAGCCCTCAAGGAAATGCTCGCCGCTGCCACCCAACTGCTGGCTCCCGGCGGCAGACTCTCGGTCATCACCTACCACTCGCTGGAAGACCGCATCGTAAAGAACGTGATGAAGACGGGCAATGCCGAGGGCAAGATGATACAGGACTTCTACGGACGCATCGAGACACCCTACAGACTGGTAAACAACAAGGTCGTCGTGCCCACCGACGAAGAACAGCAACGCAACCCACGCAGCCGAAGCGCCAAACTAAGAATAGCAGAAAAGAAATGACAGACGAAGACAAAGACATAAATCAGCCCACGGCAGACAAGCCCGCCAGCACAGAGGAACTGGCCGAGCGCCAGCCTACGCTGACCGAAGCCATCAAGAAACAGGTGGCCGACGAAGACACCCCGCTATCGGGTGCACTCACCTTCAGCAAGATTGTGGGTGGCGACATCCTCAACACCTCGACCATACGCCGCCAGATATGGCTGCTGCTGCTCATCGTGCTGTTTATCGTCATCTATATCTCCAACAGATACAGCTGTCAGCGCAATCTGATAGAAATCGACAAGTTGCAGACCGAACTGAAGGATGCCCGCTACAAGGCGCAGACTACCAACAACAGATTTATCGAGATGAGCCGCGAAAGCCGCGTGCTCGAACAGCTCAAGGCATGTAAAGACAGCACGCTGCACATGTCCAACCAGCCACCCTACTTAATCAATGTTCCAGAGAAATGAGCAAGTTTGACAACAAAAAGGTAATGCCGAGATACTACTTCCTGGCCACCATGATGACCCTGCTGGCGGTGATTGTCGTCGCCAAGGCCGGCTACATCATGAGCGCCAAGCGCGCATACTGGATGGAAGTGGCAAGCCGCGTGAAGAAAGACAGCGTGGCGGTAAAGGCCATCCGCGGCAACATACTGAGCTGCAATGGCGAGATTATGGCAAGTTCGCTGCCCGAATACCGACTGTTCATCGACTTCAAGGCCATCCACGAAGCCGGCAACGACTCGCTCTGGGATACTAAGGTCGACTCCATCAGCGAGGGGCTGAGCCGTATGTTCCCCAACCGCAGCAAAGCCGAATACCGCCGCTATCTGCAGAAGGGCAAGGAAAAGCAGAGTCGCCGCTGGTCTATCTATGACGGGCGCGTGGACTACAATACCTACTGCGAGGCCAAGCAGCTGCCTATGTTCCGCCTGCGCGGCTACACCGGCGGTTTCTACTGCGAGAATTTTGACTCGCGCCAGCACCCCTACGGGTCGCTCGCCGAGCGCACCCTGGGCACCCTCTACGCCGGCAAGGACGAAGCCAAGAACGGACTGGAACAGTTCTACGACAGTCTGCTGCGTGGCAAGAACGGCATCATACACCGCCGCAAGGTGCTCAACAAGTATCTGGACATCACCGACACGCCGCCCACCGATGGTGCCGACATCGTGACCACCATCGATGTGAACATGCAGGACCTGGCTGAGCGTGCCGTCATAGGGCAGCTCAACGACAAGGATGTAAACGGACTGGTGGGTGTGGCTATCGTCATGGAAGTCAAGACGGGCGACATCAAAGCCATCGTCAACATGGAGCGCGGTGCCGATGGCAAGCTCTACGAGATGAAGAACCACGCCATCAGCGACCTTATGGAGCCGGGCTCGGTGTTCAAGACCGTGTCGCTGATGACCGTACTCGAGGACGGCATGTGCGACACCAGCCGCATAGTGGAGACCGGCAACGGTATCTACGACATGCACGGACGACCCATGCGCGACCACAACTGGCGCCACAACGGATATGGCACCATCACCATGGCACGCTCGCTGGAGGTGAGCTCGAATATCGGCGTCAGCCGTATCGTGGAAGACTACTACGGCAAAAACCCTGAGAAGTTTGTCGAAGGCGTCTACCGCACAGGTATCACCACCGACTTCAAACTGCCCCTCAACGGTTACGCTCCTGCCCGAGTACGCATGCCAAAGAAGAACGCGCGCGGCCAGTGGCTCAATTGGAGCAAGACATCGCTGGCGTGGATGAGCATAGGATATGAGACCCAGATACCGCCGATATCCACCCTGGCGTTCTACAACGCCATAGCCAACGGCGGCCGCATGATGTATCCGCGCTTTGTCACCGGCATCAGCAAGAACGGCGAGATGCTCATGACATTCCCTGCAATGGCGGTGCCCGGCCATGAGAAGATATGCAGCCAGCGCACCTTGGGCAAGGTGCAGGCCATGCTGGAACACGTGGTGTCAAAAGGTACGGCAAAGAAAGCAGGCTCCAAAGCCTTCAAGATAGCCGGAAAGACCGGTACGGCACAGGTGGCACAGGGCGGAAGCTACCGCAACGGCACGATGAAATACCTGCTGAGTTTTGTGGGATACTTCCCCGCCGACGCGCCACGGTACAGTTGTATCGTATGTATACAGAAAAAGGGTCTGCCGGCATCCAGCGGTTTCAGCGCAATAGCATTCCGCGAGATTGCGGAAGGCATTATGGCGCAGAACCTGAAGATGGATGTGCGCGACGCCAAAGACGAGCACAGCATCATGGTGCCCGACGTGAAGGCTGGCAACATCAACTCGGCGGGCAACGTGCTGCACTCGTTGGGAGTGAGGACTCAAGGCCAGCCGTGGAATGACAGCCAGAAGCCCGTGGGGGGCACGGGCCCGCGCAACCGCCACTCGGTGACGCTGAACCGCATGGCGATGACTCCCGCCAACAAGGTGCCCGATGTCAAGGGCATGGGCGCCCGCGACGCCGTCTATCTCATGGAGAGCCGAGGCATCAAGGTGACCCTCAAAGGCCGCGGCAAGGTGTGCAGACAGAGTCTGCAGCCAGGGCAGAGAGCCGTGAAGGGACAGCGATGTCATCTGATATTGGAATAAACGTAATACACATATATATATTATGAAGCTACACGAACTTCTCAAGAACATCAAGCCTCTGCAAGTCGCAGGCGACAGCGAGGTTGAGATTACCGGAGTGAACATCGACTCACGCCGCATAGCCAAAGGCCACCTCTTTGTGGCCATGCGTGGCACTCAGGTAGACGGCCACAAGTTTATCGGCAAAGCCATAGACCAAGGCGCCGTGGCCGTACTCTGCGAAGAAATGCCAGACCAACTCTGCGAGGGTGTGACCTATATACAGGTAGACTCGACCGAAGACGCCGTGGGGCGCGTGGCCACCGTCTTCTACGGAGAGCCGTCCAAGAAACTCAAACTGGTGGGCGTGACCGGCACCAATGGCAAAACGACCATCGCCACCTTATTATATAATATGTTCCGTAAGATGGGGCACCGCTGCGGTCTGCTCTCTACAGTCTGCAACTATATCGAGGACGAGGCAATAGCCGCCGACCACACCACACCCGACCCCATAGAGCTCAACGCACTGCTGGCGCGCATGGTAGAGGCTGGCTGCGAATATGCGTTCATGGAATGCTCGTCGCACGCCATCGCCCAGAAGCGCATTGGCGGACTCAAGTTTGCCGGAGGCATATTCACCAACCTCACCCGCGACCATCTGGACTACCACAAGACCTTTGAAAACTACCGCGACGCCAAGAAGGCCTTCTTTGATGGCCTGCCCAAGTCGGCATTTGCCATCACCAACGCCGACGACAAGAACGGCATGGTAATGGTGCAGAACTGCAAGGCCCAGGTGAAGACCTACTCGATACGACAGATGGCAGACTTCAGAGCCCGCATACTGGAGTGCCACTTCGAGGGCATGTATCTGGAGATAGACGGACAGGAAGTGGGCGTGCAGTTTATCGGCAAGTTCAACGTGAGCAACCTGCTCGCCGTCTATGGCGCCGCCCGCATGCTGGGCAAGGACGCCAAAGACATACTGGTGACGATGAGCACGCTGCACAGCGTGAGCGGTCGTCTGGACCCGGTGCGCTCGCCCGAGGGATATACCGCCATCGTGGACTATGCCCACACCCCCGACGCCCTCGCCAATGTGCTCAACGCCATCCACGAAGTACTCAACAAGAAGGGCCACGTCATCACCGTATGTGGTGCCGGCGGCAACCGCGACAAGGGCAAGCGCCCGCTCATGGCACAGGAAGCCGTGCGCCAGAGCGACAAGGTCATCATCACGAGCGACAACCCCAGATTTGAAGACCCACAGGACATCATCAACGACATGCTGGCGGGCCTCAACGCACAGCAGCGCAAGAACGTGCTGGCCATCACCGACCGCAAGGAAGCCATACGCACCGCCTGCATGATGGCCGAGAAGGGCGACGTGATACTCGTTGCCGGCAAGGGTCATGAGAACTATCAGGAAATCAAGGGCGTAAAGCACCACTTCGATGACAAGGAGGTGCTGCGCGACATCTTCAACAACCAATAAAAGGAGAATAGCCATGTTGTACTATTTATTCAGATTCTTGGAACAGTTTGGCATCAGCGGGTCGCACATATGGGGCTACATCTCATTCAGGTCGCTGCTGGCGCTCATCCTGTCGCTGGTAATCTCGGCCTGGTTTGGCGAGAAGTTCATCAAATATCTCAAGAGCAAGCAGATAACCGAGACACAGCGCGACGCCTCGATAGACCCGTTTGGCGTAAAGAAGATAGGCGTGCCCTCGATGGGCGGCATCATCATCATCGTCTCTATCCTCATACCGGTATTGCTGCTGGGGCGTCTGCGCAACATCTACCTCATCCTGATGATTATCACAACCGTATGGCTGGGTTTCCTGGGAGGTATGGACGACTTTATCAAGATATTCCACCACAACAAGGAGGGCCTCAAGGGCAAATACAAGATAGTGGGCCAGATAGGCATAGGCCTCATTGTGGGTCTGGTGCTATGGTCTTCGCCCGACGTGAAGATGTATGAGAATCTCTCGATACAGCGCCAGGGTCAGGAGATGGTGGTGAAACACCGCACCGAAGCCAAGAAGTCGCTCAAGACGACCATCCCGTTTGTCAAGGGCCACAACCTGGACTACTCGTACCTCATGTCGTTCTGCGGCAAGTACAAGACGGCGGCAGGATGGATACTCTTTGTCATCATGACCATCCTCGTGGTGACGGCAGTGAGCAACGGTGCCAACCTCAACGACGGCATGGACGGCATGTGTGCCGGCAACTCGGCCATCATTGGCGTGGCGTTGGGCATACTCGCCTATGTGAGTTCACATATAGAGTTTGCCTCTTACCTGAACATCATGTATATTCCCGACTCGCAGGAACTGGTGGTGTTCATGTGCGCCTTTGTGGGAGCCCTCATCGGTTTCCTCTGGTACAACGCCTATCCCGCCCAGGTCTTCATGGGTGATACCGGCTCGCTCACCATCGGCGGCATCATCGCCGTGTGTGCCATCATCATCCACAAGGAACTGCTGCTGCCCATCCTTTGCGGCATCTTCTTTGTGGAAAGTCTCAGCGTCATCCTGCAGGTGTGGTACTACAAGATGGGCAAACGCCGTGGCGTGAAGCAGCGCATCTTCCGCCGCACACCTATCCACGACAACTTCCGCACACAGGACAGCCAGCTCGACGCCGACTGCCGCTATGTCATCAAGGGCCCGCACACCGTGGTGCATGAATCCAAGATTACCCTGCGCTTCTGGATTGTCACCATCATACTGGCCGCGCTTACCATTATCACATTAAAAATAAGATAGGAACAAGAGAATGAAAAGAATTGTTGTCTTAGGCGCCGCCGAGAGTGGTGTGGGCGCCGCTATCCTGGCTCAGAAAGAGGGCTTCGATGTCTTTGTGTCTGACATGTCGGCCATCAAGGACCACTACAAGGCCATGCTCGACAGCCACGGGATAGAATGGGAAGAAGGACACCATAGCGAAGACAAGATACTCAATGCCGACGAGGTGATAAAGAGCCCCGGCATACCCAAGGAAGCACCGATGATACAGAAGGTGATGGCTCGCAACATTCCCGTGATAAGCGAGATAGAGTTTGCAGGCAGGTATACCGACGCCCGCATGATCTGCATCACCGGAAGCAACGGCAAGACCACCACCACATCGCTCATCTACCACATCATGGAAAAGGCGGGCTACGACGTGGGGCTGGCTGGCAACATAGGCCACTCCCTGGCTCTGCAGGTGGCAGAGACTCCGCACGCCTGGTACGTGATAGAACTGAGCAGCTTCCAACTCGACAACATGTATGACTTCCACGCCGACATCGCCGTACTGCTCAACATCACCCCCGACCATCTGGACCGCTACGAGTTCAAGTTTGAGAACTACGCCGACGCCAAGATGCGCATCACGCAGAACCAGGTCAAGGCCGACGCCTTCATCTACTGGAACGACGACCCCGTAATCCAGCACGAACTGACCAAGACTGCCGTGGGAGCCACGCTCTACCCCTTTGGACTGGAAAAGAGCGACGCCCTCAAGGGCTATATCGCCGACGGCGAGTATGTGCTCACGGCGCCAACACGGCTGGAGATGAAGCAGGAGGAGCTGAGTCTGACTGGCAAACACAATATGTACAACTCTCTGGCAGCCGGACTTGCCACCCATCTGGCTGGCGTCGCTCCCGAGGTGATACGCCAGGGCCTCAGCGACTTCCCCGGCGTGGAGCATCGTCTGGAGAAAGTCTGCCGTCTGCATGGCGTGCAGTATATCAACGACTCCAAGGCCACCAACGTCGATGCCTGCTGGTATGCGCTGGAAAGCATGACCACCCCCACCATACTCATCGTGGGCGGAAAGGACAAGGGCAACGACTACTCTACCCTCACCGACCTGGTGAAGGAGAAGTGTAAGGCTCTGGTCTATCTCGGCGCCGACAACACCAAGCTGCACCAGGCGTTCGACTCACTGGGGCTGCCCGTACGCGACACCCACAGCATGAAAGACTGTGTGGCTGCCTGCAACGAGCTTGCCGCCGAGGGGGACACCGTATTGCTGAGTCCCTGCTGCGCCAGTTTCGACCTGTTCAAGAACATGGAAGACCGCGGCGAGCAGTTCAAGCAGTTAGTAAGACAGTCATAACAACAAGATAGATGATAAACAACACCTTAAGCAAACTGTTCAAAGGCGACAAGGTGATATGGATGGTGTTCTTCTTCCTCTGTATCATCAGTATCGTCGAGGTATTTTCTGCCTCGTCGCAGTTGGCGTACAAGGGCGGCAGCTATCTGAGCCCTATGTTCAAGCACATATTCCTGCTGATACTGGGCATATTCTGCATGATTATCACCCTCAACATCCAGTGCCGCTATTTCAAGGTGGCGTTGCCGTTTCTGCTCATAGTGTCGATTATCACGCTCGGCGCCGTGCTGGCTGCTGGTCAGAACATCAATGGCGGCAGCCGCTGGCTCAATATCTTCGGACTGAGTTTCCAGCCATCTGAGATTGCCAAGGGCACCATGGTGCTTGCCACGGCACAGATATACAGTGTATTGCAGACCGACAACGGCGCTGACAAGAACGCCTTCAAGTGGGTGATGGGCCTCTCGATAGCAATATTGGCCCTCATCTGTGGCGAGAACCTCTCGACGGCAGCACTGCTGTTCCTGGTCATCGTCATGATGATGTTCATAGGCCGCACGCCCTACTCCCAGCTGGGCAAGCTGCTGGGCGTGGTCACCCTGCTGGGCGTGGCGGTCATATTCTTCATCATGGCGTTCGGCAAGGACGTCAATGAGGAGAAGAAGCTGCTGGCGGCACACAACGTGACGGTGGTGAGCGACGACAAGGACGGCCTGTTTGAGAAGCGCCCGTGGTTCCTGAAGCGCGCCGACACCTGGAAGACGCGTATAGACAAGTTTATGAACTCCAAGGATATCCCCCCAGACTCGGTAGACCTGGACAAGGACGCGCAGGTGTCGTATGCCAACATCGCCATAGCCTCGTCGAACGTGATAGGCAAAGGTCCGGGCAACTCCGAGCAGCGCGACTTCCTGTCGCAGGCGTTCTCTGACTTCATCTACGCCATCATCATCGAGGAGATGGGCATCATAGGAGCCGGAGGTGTGGCATTCCTCTACATCATCCTGCTCTTCAGAACCGCCAAGATAGCCAACCAGTGCGAGAACAACTTCCCCGCATTCCTCGCGATGGGCCTGGCGCTGATGCTGGTGACCCAGGCACTGTTCAACATGTGTGTGGCTGTGGGTCTGGCGCCCGTCACGGGTCAGCCGCTACCCCTCATCAGCAAGGGCGGAACCTCGACGGTCATCAACTGCGTCTACATCGGAGTGATACTGAGCATCAGCCGTTCGGCGAAGAAGCGCACGCCGGCTGCCAACGCCCAGCCTGCCGCCGTCTGAGCCCCACGCTACCCCCGAGATGACCGCCCTCACACTGGGAGTCATCACGGGAGACAAAGAAATCATGGATGAAACCAAAAATATTTGGATAAATCACACATAAATCAAAATATTTTAGCTATTTTTGCCTGAATAAAGTAACGGAAACGAAAATGGAAGACGAACTGAGAATCATCATCAGTGGAGGAGGTACCGGCGGACACATATTTCCCGCCATCTCAATAGCCAACAGCATCAAGGCCAAGCGCCCCGATGCCAAGATACTCTTTGTGGGTGCACTGGGACGCATGGAGATGCAGCGCGTGCCTGCCGCAGGCTATAAGATAAAGGGTCTGCCTATCTGCGGATTCGACCGCAAGCACCCTCTGCGCAACATTGCCGTACTCTTCAAGATATGGAAGAGCCAGCGCATGGCAAAGAAGATTATCCGCGATTTCCGCCCCATGGCAGCCGTGGGCGTAGGAGGTTATGCCAGCGGTCCCACGCTCAACATGTGTGCCGCCAAGCATATACCCTGCCTCATCCAGGAGCAGAACTCGTATGCCGGAGTGACCAACCGTCTGCTGGCCAAGAAGGCCGAGAAGATATGTGTGGCCTATGAACACATGGACCGCTTCTTCCCCGCCGACAAAATCATACTCACGGGCAACCCCGTGCGCCAGAACCTCATCGAGACCACGCTCAGCCGCGAAGAGGCTATCGAGCGTTTCGGCCTCGACCCCGCCAAGAAGACCATACTGCTCGTGGGCGGCAGCCTCGGTGCCCGCACCATCAACGAGAGCGTGCTCCAGCATCTGGACATGGTCAGAGAGTCGGGCGTGCAGTTCATCTGGCAGACCGGAAAGTACTACAGCGACGCCATCGCCCAGCGCCTGAAAGGTGAAGAGCCGATGCCGATGCTCCACGTGACCGACTTCATCAGCGACATGGGTGCCGCCTACAAGGCAGCCGACCTCGTGATAAGCCGAGCCGGCGCCAGCTCCATCAGCGAGTTCTGCCTGATTGGCAAGCCTGTCATCCTGGTGCCCAGCCCCAACGTGGCCGAAGACCACCAGACCCACAACGCCATGGCGCTGGTAAACCACAACGCCGCCATATTCGTCAAGGACGCCGAGGCTCCCGAGATACTGCTCCAGCGGGCCATAGAGACCGTCAAGGACCAGGACAAGCTCACCTCGCTCCACGACAACATCCTCACATTGGGCGTAGAAAACTCTGCCGACACCATTGCCGACGAGGTAATCAAATTAGCAACAAGACAATAACTATGGAACTGAAAGATATCAAGTCTGTATATTTCGTAGGAGCCGGCGGCATAGGCATGAGTGCCATCGCCCGCTACTTCCTGCACAAGGGCGTGACCGTTGCAGGTTACGACCGCACCCCCTCAGAGTTGACCCGTCAGCTGGAACGTGAAGGTATGGACATCCACTATGAAGAGAACGTGGACCTAATACCCCAACCCTGTCGCGACAAAGCCACCTGTCTGGTCATCTATACTCCCGCCATCCCTGCCGAGCACAAGGAGATGGTATTTTTCCGTGAGGGCGGCTTCACAATCGAGAAGCGCGCCCAGGTGCTCGGTACCCTCACCCGCACCCACAAGGGCCTGTGCTTTGCCGGAACCCACGGCAAGACCACCACATCCACCATGTGTGCCCACATCATGCACGAGAGCCACGTAGACTGCAACGCCTTCCTCGGAGGAATCTCCAAGAACTATGGCACCAACTACATCCTCAGCGAGAGCGACTACATCGTGATTGAGGCTGACGAGTTTGACCGCAGTTTCCACTGGCTGCGGCCCTGGATGAGCGTCATCACAGCCACCGACCCCGACCATCTGGACATCTACGGCACCAAGGAAGCCTATCTCGAGAGCTTCCGCCACTACACCACGCTCATCCAGCCCGGAGGAGCGCTCGTCATCCACACCGGTCTGGAGATGAAGGCCGACGTGCAGGAGGGCGTGAAGGTCTATACCTACAGCCTCAACGAAGGCGACTTCCATGCCGAGAACATCAAGATAGACAATGGCGAAATCAGCTTCGACTTCGTTTCGCCCATAGAGCGCGTCGACGGCATCGTGCTGGGCCAACCCATCCCCATCAATATCGAGAACGGCGTGGCTGCCATGGCTATGGCCCAGCTCAACGGATGTACCCCCGATGAACTGCGTCACGGCATGGCTACCTACGGAGGTGTGGACCGCCGCTTTGACTTCAGGCTGAAGAACAGCCGCCACGTGGTGCTCTCCGACTATGCCCACCACCCCAAAGAGATATTCCAGAGCGCCAAGAGTATGCGCGAGCTGTACAAAGACCGCAAGATTACGGCCATCTTCCAGCCCCATCTCTATACCCGAACCCGCGACTTCTACCGCGACTTCGCCGACGCGCTGAGCCAGCTCGACGAGGTGATACTCACCGAGATTTACCCCGCCCGCGAGCAGCCCATCCCCGGCGTCACCAGCCAGCTCATCTACGACAACCTCAAGCCTGGCGTGGAGAAGGCCATCATCCGCAAGGACGACGTGATAGACTATGTCAAGAGCCGCGACTTCGACGTGCTCATCATCCTGGGCGCCGGCGACCTGGACAACTATACCGACGAGATAGCTCACATCATAGACAACAAGTAAAGAGTGGCAAGACTACGATTCAACTGGAAGAGAGGACTCCTCATCATGGTAGATATCGCCTTGGGCGTGTATCTGTGCATGGCCTTCACCGCGTTCAACAAGTTTGACGACAAGGGACGCAGGTGTACCAAGGTCAACATACAGATTACCGACTCCAAGACCGACGGCTTCATAGGCAGCGACGAAATCAAGGCCCGACTGAAGAAGCAGGGCCTATTTCCGCTGGGAAAGCCCATCGCCCAGATTAGGACACGACAGATAGAGGAAAGCCTCATGGCGAGCCCGTTTGTCAAGACCGCCGAGTGCTACATCACTCAGGACGGACAGGTCAACATAGCCTACAGCCAGTTGATGCCTATCGTGAGAGTCAAGGCCAACAACGGCACCGACTACTACATCGACGACAAGTGCAGCATCATGCCCAACTCCCACTACACCAGCGACCTCATCATCGCCACGGGCAACATCAACCAGTGGTATGCCCGAAACTACATCGCCTATCTTGTCCAGACGCTCATGGCGAGCGACTTCTGGAAGAACCAGATAGTACAAATCAACGTCCTCAGCGACCTCGGCATCGAGCTCGTGCCCAGAGTGGGCAACCATATTATATATATAGGTCAGCTGCCCGAGGCCAAGACACCACGAGAACGACAGAAGCAGATAGCTGACTTCACCCGTCACAAGATGGACCGTCTCAAGAAATTCTACCAGTACGGACTCTCCCAGGCAGGATGGAACCGCTACTCGTACATCAATCTCGAATTTGACAACCAGATTATCTGCAAGAAAAGTAAACAAGAATAAAACAATATAACGTATGGCAAAGGAATTTATAATCGCTATCGAACTGGGCTCGTCCAAGATTACAGGCGTGGCCGGAAAGAAGAACCTTGATGGCAGCATCAGCATCCTCGCCGTAGCGCAAGAAGACTCTTCGGCATGCATCCGCAAGGGAGTAGTCTATAACCACGACCGCACGGTACAGTGTCTGACCAACATCGTCAACAAACTTGAACACTCGCTCAAGTCCAAGATAGCAGGCGTGTATGTATGCGGAGGAGGACAGTCGATACGCAGCGTAAAGAATGTGATTGTCAAAGACCTGGAAGAGGGAGCCATCGTGCGCCAGGACATGATAGACGAACTCATGGACGCCAACCGCAGCATGGATTATCCCGAACAGGAGATTATCGATGCCATCACTCAGGAATACAAGGTTGACAACCAGCTCCAGCTTGACCCCGCAGGCATACAGTGCAAGCATCTGGAAGGCAATTTCCTTAACATATTGTGGCGCAAGAAGTTCTACTACGCCTGCAACGAGTGCTTCAAGAGCGCCGGCATTAACATCGTCGAGATGTATCTCGCACCGCTGGTGCTCGCCGACAGCGTGCTCACCGAGTCGGAGAAGCGCAGCGGATGTATGCTCGTAGACCTGGGCGCCGAGACCACCACCGTGTCGGTATACTACAAGAACATCCTGCGCCATATCGCCGTCATACCACTGGGCAGCAACAATATCACCAAGGACATCGCCTCGCTCCAGATAGACGAGGAAAGGGCTGAAGAGATGAAGCTCGAGTATGGTTGCGCATATACCAACAACGCTGACATCGACAACACGCTCGAACTCGCCGTGGGCGACGGACGCAAGATCGAGAGCCGCCGCTTCATAGAGATTGTAGAGTCGCGCATGGAGGAAATCATCCGCAACGTGTGGTACCAGATGCCCAACGAGTTTTCCGACAAGATGCTGGGCGGCATCATCCTCACCGGCGGCGGTTCCAACATGCGCAACATCGTCGAGGCTTTCCATACCTTCACCCCCATCGAGAAAATTAGAGTTGCCAAGTTTGTCAACGGTGTCATCAATGCCAACCAGCCCGAAATCACCGCTCACGACGGCCGCATGAACACTGTACTGGGACTGCTCGAGCGCGGCAACGAAAACTGCGCCGGCAAAGACTTCAATGACTCGCTCTTCGCCCCTGAAGACGAGGGTTACACCACTACAGAGAAGCCCAAGGAACCCCACCAGCCAGGCAAGGGCATCATACAGACGCCCGAAGAGAAGGCCGCTGCCGAAGAGGCTAAGCGCAAGAAGGAAGAGGAGGAAGAACTGAAGCGGCAGAGAGAGGCTGAAGAGGAACGCAAGAAGGAGCGCGAGAACAGTTTCTGGCACCGCAACAAGACCAAGCTCAAGAACTTCTTCTCACAGATTATCACAGAGGAAGAATAAGCAATCGTAATTCACACCACAATCAAGCATGACTATCATGGATAAAGACAACAATACAACCAACGGCACCCTGCCTATCTTTGAAGTTCCCGAGAAGGTCAACATCATCAAGGTCATCGGCGTGGGCGGTGGTGGCGGCAATGCCGTAAACCACATGTACAGAGAGGGCATACACGACGTGAGCTTCGTGCTGTGCAACACCGACGCACAGGCGCTCAACGCTTCGCCCGTACCCGTACACATCCAGCTGGGCAAGGAAGGACTCGGCGCGGGCAACGTGCCCGAGAAGGCGCGTGAAGCCGCAGAAGAAACCCTGGACGACATCAAGGCCATGCTCGACGACGGCACCAAGATGACATTCATCACCGCCGGAATGGGCGGAGGTACCGGCACCGGAGCAGCGCCCGTCATAGCAAAGGCGAGCAAGGACATGGGCATCCTCACCGTGGGCATCGTCACCATACCCTTTTTATGGGAAGGCGAAAAGAAAATCAACAAAGCCCTCGACGGTGTAGAGGAACTGGCAAAGAACGTAGACGCACTGCTGGTCATCAACAATGAGCGTCTGCGCGAGGTATATGCAGACCTATCGGTGCTCAACGCCTTCGGAAAGGCCGACGACACGCTGAGCGTGGCAGCCAAGAGCATCGCCGAAATCATTACCAGCCGAGGCATCGTCAACCTCGACTTCAACGACGTGCGCACCGTGCTCGAAGACGGCGGCGTGGCCATCATGAGTACCGGTTACGGTGAGGGCGAGGGCCGACTGCGCAAAGCCATCGAGAGCGCGCTTCACTCGCCGCTGCTCAACAACAACGACATCTACAATTCCAAGAAGATTCTGCTCAGTATCACCTTCGCCGCAGACAAGTCCAATAACGAGGGACTGCGTATGGAGGAGATGAACGAGGTCAATGAGTTCATGTCGCACTTCAACTGTGACTATCAGTCCAAGTGGGGCATATTCCTCGACCCCAATCTGGGTGAGAAGGTCAAGGTTACCATCCTCGCCACCGGTTTCGGCATCAAGAATATCGACGGCATGCAGGAACACCAGACCAAGAAATACACCCAGGAAGAGGCAGACAATATGGCCAAGAAAGCCGAAGCCGACGCCCAGAAGAAGGCACGCATGGGCGTGTACTACGGCAGCGGCGAGAAGACCATGGAGTACAAGCGCCGTCCACACATCTTCCTCTTTTCGCCCGAATACCTTGACAACGAGGACGTGATACTCGCCATCGAGAACACGCCCACCTACAAGCGCTCCAAGAACATGATAGACGAGATAACCCGTCAGGCATCGGGACACACCGAGAGCAAGCCTGCCGATGACAGCGGCAACGACGGCACTGCCAACTCCATCATTTCATTTGTATAACCATTGAAACTAAACATTATGGATTTGTTTGAACAAGTAAGCAACGATATCAAGGAAGCCATGAAGGCCCGCGACAAGGTGCGCCTCATGACCCTCCGCAACATCAAGAAAGTATTTCTCGAGGCCAAGACCGCCCCGGGAGCCAACGACACGCTCGACGATGCCGCCGCGCTCAAGATACTGCAGAAGCTGGCCAAGCAGGGCCGCGAGACAGCAGCCACCTACACAGCCAACGGTCGCGCCGACCTGGCTGAAGAAGAGTTGGCCCAGGCCGCCGTCATCGAGAGCTATCTGCCCAAGCAGCTCAGCGCCACAGAGATAGAAGAGATCGTCAAGGGCATCATAGCCGAGACCGGAGCCTCATCGATGAAGGATATGGGGCGCGTCATGGGCATCGCCACCAAGCAGTTGGCAGGCAAGGCCGACGGCGGAGCAGTCTCGCAGATTGTAAAGCGACTGCTGGCATAGGCAGCCGTTACACCTTATTATATATATAGCATCCCGACACGTTATGGACAACTGGCCATAGCGTGTCGGGATGTTTCTATTGGAACAGTTGGCGCAGAATGGCCACCGACTTGAGCTCGGGAAAAGAGGGCAGATGCAGACGGTAATAGTCCATCAGAGCGTCGAGACAGCAGTTGCGCTCGTCGCGGTTCATCGGCATCGCAACACCTTCAAAACCACCGCGAAGGAAGAGAGCTATACGCCGCGCCACCTCGGGCTGAGCCACATCCTGATGGGCAGGGCGAAGCAGAGTGAAGCATCCCTCGCGCAGGTCGAGCCAGCTGCCGGCGGCATAGGTTTCCTCGTCGGGCGCAATGCCCACCAGGCGCGTGAGCATGGTCATAAACACGAGGTGGAAGTTGGCAGTATGCTCGCCATCGAGCTCCAACACATCTATCGAAGCGTCAACAAACTCAAAGAGTTGCCGGTTTTCGTGCTCGTGGCGGGCTACGGTGGTGAGCAGTTCGACCACAAACAGCGCCACGGGCAGCTTGACCGCATCTTCGTACATGTAGGTGGCCATCGTGCTGAACCTTACATCCGTCAGGAGTTGCAACCGGCGGTTGGGTCGCATGTCATAGGCTATCTCCAACCTCGAAAGCGGGATAAAATACTGCCGCTTCAACTTGCCGCGCTTGGTCGCCGGAACCGTCACCGCAAACGACTGGTAGCCGTAGTCTGCCGTGAACATCTCCACCACCATCTTGCGGTCAGCATAGGGATTGGTTTTGAGTACTATTGCGTTTGTTTTGACCATCATAGACTACAAAAGTAATAAAAAACAGCCTTTTATAGAAAATTCTTTGAAGAAAATTTGCACATTTCGTTAAAAGTATCTACCTTTGCATCCGCTAATAGACAGATGGTCCCTTCGTCTATCGGTTAGGACGAGAGATTTTCATTCTCTAAAGAGGAGTTCGACTCTCCTAGGGACTACAAATAATAAAAAAGAAAGTATAATAAGATGGCAAATCACAAATCATCACTGAAGAGAATTCGTCAGACAAAGACAAAGACTTTGCACAACAAATATTATGCAAAGACTATGCGCAACGCCGTACGTAAGTTGCGCGCAATGACAGACAAGGAAGAGGCTGTTAAGCTGTACCCCGTAGTACAGGCCATGTTGGACAAGCTCACAAAGACCAACATCATCCACAAGAACAAGGCTGCGAACCTGAAGTCAAGCCTCGCTCTCCACATCAGCAAGTTGGGATAATTCACAAAACAATATATCCTACCCCAAAGAGACCACTACCACAAGTAGTGGTCTCTTTGGTTATATGCCTCGAGGACAAAGAGCGGCACGCTGTCGTCGGCGACAGAGCGAAACCAGATCGCCTACAACGCACTGATTTGCAATCGCGCAGACCGTCATCATCAGTTCTGGACACAGATAGTAAACCAGCAGTCGCATCCCCCACAGCGGCAATGATGACGGAGCAGACCAATAAGTTGAGAGCAAAGCCGGAAATGACTATTGCAAAGTTGGAAATACTCACGGCAAACCCTGAAATAACCGATGCAAACCTTGAGAAGAACTTTACCGCCACAGAGATGACTATGACGGCAAGGGTGATGGTTTCGGTCATACGCACAATGGTTTCGGTCATACGCACAATGGCCGGGACGGAGCACGGGGGCGTCGCCACGCTGGCGCACCACACCAGCACTGTTACAGCCGGCGGACGCGAGCCTATGCGACTGCCCCTCAACAAGGCGAAAGTGGGTGCCACAAAGCCCCACACACCGCATACGACAGCCTCTGCGGAGGCAGACTGGGCGCGCAAACAGTTAAACTTTTATAACGCCGGGCCAAAGGGAGTTTCTGATGGAAACAGAGGTCAAAATAACGGGACAAATGTTTCGCTATGTCAATGAATTTTACTATCTTTGCAATCAAACTTGTACCATACTGAAATGGAAGATAATCATAACATAGAAAGCAACTATTCGGCGAGTAACATTCAGGTACTCGAAGGCTTGGAGGCAGTGCGCAAGCGTCCTGCCATGTACATCGGCGATATTAGCGAAAAGGGTCTGCATCACCTGATTAACGAGACGGTAGACAACTCTATCGACGAGGCGATGGCAGGCTACTGCACAGATATAGAAGTGACCATCAACGAGGACAACTCGGTAACGGTGGAAGACAACGGCCGCGGTATCCCCGTGGATATGCATGAGAAACTGCACAAATCGGCTCTGGAGGTGGTTATGACCGTGCTCCACGCCGGTGGTAAGTTTGACAAGGGTTCGTATAAGGTCAGCGGTGGTCTCCACGGTGTGGGCGTAAGCTGTGTCAACGCCCTGTCAAGCCACATGATGTCGCAGGTGTTCCGCAACGGCAAAATCTACCAGCAGGAATATGAGAAGGGCAAGCCTCTCTACCCCGTCAAGGTAGTGGGCGAGACCGACAAGCGCGGTACACGCCAGCAGTTCTGGCCCGATGGCAGCATCTTCACCACCACCACATTCCAGTGGGACATCGTGGCTCGTCGTATGCGCGAGCTGGCATTCCTCAACGCCGGCATCCGCATCACCCTCACCGATGCGCGCCCCGACGCCGAGGGCAAGACCCGTCAGGAGGTCTTCCATGCCAAGGACGGTCTGAAGGAGTTTGTGCGCTACGTAGACCGTCACCGCGCCCACCTCTTCGACGATGTTATCTATCTCAAGACCGAGAAGCAGGGCATCCCTATCGAGGTGGCTATCATGTACAACACCGACTATTCGGAGAACATCCACTCTTACGTCAACAATATCAACACCATAGAGGGCGGTACCCACCTCACCGGTTTCCGTACGGCTCTCACCCGTGTGCTCAAGGCTTATGCCGACAACGAGCCCACCATCTCCAAGCAGATTGAAAAGGCCAAGATAGAGATTGCCGGCGAAGACTTCCGCGAGGGACTTACCGCCGTGATTTCCATCAAGGTAGCCGAGCCACAGTTTGAGGGTCAGACCAAGACCAAGCTGGGCAACTCTGAGGTGGCTGGTGCCGTGCAGCAGGCTGTGGGAGAAGCGCTCAACGACTATCTCGAAGAGCATCCCGTCGAGGCCAAGCGCATCTGCGAGAAGGTGGTACTGGCTGCCACCGCACGTATCGCCGCCCGCAAGGCCCGCGAAAGCGTGCAGCGCAAGAACGTGATGAGCGGCGGCGGTCTGCCCGGCAAGTTGGCCGACTGCTCCAATAAGGACCCCAAGGAGTGTGAGATATTCCTCGTCGAGGGTGACTCCGCCGGTGGTTCTGCCAAGCAGGGCCGCGACCGTTTCCGCCAGGCCATCCTGCCGCTGAGAGGTAAAATCCTCAACGTAGAGAAAGTGCAGTGGCACCGTGTCTTTGAGGCCGAGTCGGTAATGAACATCATCCAGAGTATCGGCGTGCGTTTCGGCGTCGAAGGCGAGGATGACCGCGAGGCCAACATCGACAAGCTGCGCTACGACAAGATTATCATCATGACCGATGCCGATGTCGATGGTTCTCACATCGACACCCTCATCATGACGCTCTTCTACCGCTTCATGCCCAAGGTCATCGAAGACGGCCACCTGTATATCGCCACGCCTCCCCTGTACCGTTGCTCGTACAAGGACAAGAGCGAATACTGTTATACCGAACAACAACGCCTACAGTTTATCGAGAAATATGCTGGCGGAAACGATTCCGACAAAGCCCTTCACACCCAGCGTTACAAGGGTCTTGGTGAGATGAACCCCGAGCAGCTGTGGGAAACCACTATGAATCCTGAAAGTCGATTGCTCAAACAAGTGACTATAGAGAATGCCGCCGACGCCGACGAAATCTTCTCTATGCTTATGGGCGATGACGTAGAACCACGCCGTATCTTCATCGAAGAGAACGCTACCTACGCCAATATCGACGCTTAAACAAAATGTCAATTACCTAAAAAAGGCACGCCTCTTATGACAAGAGGTGTGCCTTCTTTTTTGCTGGTCACGACGATGGCTATATCCGCCACGAAGATAGTGGTATCGTTGATTTTTCCTCATTTTCACTTGGTAACGCCAATAAAAAGTACTAATTTTGCAACTGATGGCCAAAACTGCAATACAAGAGATGATTATGGTGCTGATGGGCTTGCTCGTCATCGGCATGACGACCGCCAGCGCCCAGACCGCCAGCCTTGGCCCTGGAGAGATAAGCTGCACCACAGCCGACTCGCTCTCCGACATCTGGTTCCGCCACACCTATATCACGCAGCGCCGCCCCATCAGCGCCACGCTCAGCGTCACCGCCCGTGGCAGATACAGATTGTATGTCAATGAGTCTAATGTCACCCCGCCCCTCCCGACCGACAACTGTCATCACCCCGTCACCATCGATATCGACGTCAGCGGCTACCTGCGTTCCGACTCCAACACGGTGGCCATCCTCTATCACCCGGTTGATCCCCACGACCACCAGATAGCCGTCTGTTATTATGGAGTGGGGCGCGACGGTCGCCCCTTTGGTCACAACGCCGACGGAGGATGGCTCTGCCGGCCTGTAGATGAAGGTTCGGGCGACGGAATTGACCGCGGCTACACGCAGACGGTATCTACAGCATGCTGGACACCAGTCTCGGCGCCAGGAAGGTTAGAGATAGAAGGAACGAAGGCTGCTTCGGAACCACGGAGGTTAGAGATGGAAGGAACGAAGGCTGCTTCGGAACTGCGGAGGGTAGAGATAGAAGGACGGACGGCTGCTTCGGAACCACGGAGGTTAGAGATAGACGGAACGAAAGCTGCTTCAGAACTGCGGACGGCTGACTCGGCACTTCGGAGGGTATCGACGGAGATGGGGATGTGGCCCTTGGCTACGCTGCTGCCTGTCCAGGTAAATCGCGTGACGAGAGTCACTGCGCCGCGATATTCGGAGCGGACGCCGGAGGGCATCGCCTACGAGTTTGTCACAGGCTTCTACGGCTTTGTGAGGCTCACGCTGCGCGGGGCGAAGAAGGGTGAGACCATTACCATCGGCGGGCGCAAGTATACCTGCAACGGCGAGACCGACGAGCAGATTACCACAGCCTTCGAGCCTACCTACCACCGACGGGTGATTGTCAGCGGAGACAGTGCGTTTGACGCCAGCCAAGTGCAGCGCGTCGACGGCGTAAGCCTCATGACGACAACAAGTTACAATGCATATCCATACTAAAGCAATGATAAAATACAAGAACAAGGAAATCTACGAGGTAACCATAGCCTCAACGCTTAGCCAATATAAAGGAAGCCACATAGACAACGACATCGTCTTGTTTGACGATCTGGCCAAAATCCCCTTCCCCGACCGCACGCGCCGCATGCAATGCATGATGGCTGCGCTCTGTCTGAACGGCAGAGCCACCTACCGGCTTGACACCATAGAACACACCGTGGAGCGCAACGACGTCATCATCATCACCAACGGCATGGTGGTCGACAACTGTTCGTTCAGCGAAGATTTCAGCGGCATAGGATTTATCATCTCGCCCAATTTCTTCAGCGACATCGCCAAAGATGTACACGAGATATCATCGCTCTTCCTCTTTGCGCGCAGCAACCCGGTCTCGACGCTGAGCATGAAGGAGGCCGACACTTTCTGCGATTACTACAAGATGCTCAAGAGCAAGATAGACTGCGTGGGGCATCATTTCCGCCGCGACGTGGCCCGCATGACCATCGCCACGATGATATATGACCTGGGCAATACCATCTACCAGATCATGAACAGGGACAACAGGAAAAAGAACCGTGCAGAGACGATTTTTACCGATTTCATCGCACTTATCGAGAAGAATTTCCGCACCGAACGCCGTGTGAGTTGGTACGGCCGACAGCTGTGTATCACCCCAAAATATCTGTCGGAGTGCATCAAGCAGGTAAGCCAGCGCACCCCCAACGAGTGGATAGACAACTATGTGGTTATGGAGCTGCGCGTGCAAATCAAGAACTCGCGCAAGAGCATCAAGCAGATAGCGATGGACATGAACTTCCCCAGCCAGAGCTTTATGGGGAAATACTTCAAGGAGCACGTGGGCATGTCGCCGACCGAATACAGAAGGTCGTAGTCTGTCGGCAGCAAGCCCCGAGGCGACGGGACGACTATCGCCTGCAGAGCCGTCACGCCCTCGTTTCCTACCATTGCCGAGGCATCAAATCATGCCTAAAGCCCGAAGCTCGTCGGCCACCTGGCACAGCTCCTGATACCACTCCTTGCCGAAGCGGCGCACAAGCGGACCCTCGAGAAAGCGGTAGAGAGGCAAGTCGAGTTCGCGGCCTTTCTCTACTGCACACTGGCAGATGCGCCAACGATGATAGTTGAGCCCCACCGAACCATCGGGAAATGTCTTTTCGCGAATGGGATAGAGCGCACAGGAGATGGGCTTGACAAAGGGGCAGCGGCCCTGACGATGCGCGCGCTCAAGGGCACAGAGACAGGTGTCGCCCTCATAGCATGTAAACACACAGTCCTTACCTCCGACAATGCTTGTGACCAGGTCGCCGTCGCGGTCGGCATAAGCCACACCCTGGCGGTCCAAGACAGCCTGCGCCGAAGCCGAGAGGTCATTCCATACTACATCGAGCGAAGTCTCCAAATCGCCGATTTCATCGAGGGTTACCGGTGCGCCGGCGTCGCCTTCGATGCAGCATGCGCCCTTGCACACGTCAAGATCGCAGCAGAACTTTACCGTGAAAATATCGGGCGAAACAAATACGTTTCCTATCTGTAAAATATGCAGTTCATTCATGTTCTTACCAGTTGATGGGGCCCATGCCGTACCCGGCGAGATATTCATTGCAGCGCGAGAAGTGATGGTTGCCAAACCATCCACCCCGGTTGGCGGAGAGGGGTGAGGGATGCACCGACTCGAGCACCAGATGACGGCGGCGGTCGATGAGCGACGCCTTGGAGCGCGCATAGCCTCCCCAGAGGATGAAGACCAGATGGTCGCGACCCTCGCTGAGCCTGCTGATGGCAGCGTCGGTAAACCTCTCCCACCCATGGCGCTGGTGGCTGCCAGCCTGGTGGGCCCTCACGGTGAGCGTGGCGTTGAGCAGCAGCACTCCCTGCTCAGCCCAACGCGTCAGGTTACCGCTCTGGGGCACTCCGATGCCGAGGTCGCCCTGTATCTCCTTGAAGATGTTCTGCAGCGACGGCGGCATGGCCACTCCGTCGGGCACCGAGAAGCTGAGCCCCATAGCCTGACCCGCCTCGTGATAGGGGTCCTGCCCGATGATGACCACCTTGACGCTGTCGAAAGGACAGAGATTGAAGGCGTTGAAGATAAGTCTGCCGGGAGGATAGCAGGTCGTGGTGGCATACTCGTGCCTTACGAAGTCGGTGAGCTGGGAGAAATAAGGCTGGGCAAACTCATTGCCGAGCCGCTCAGCCCAACTGTCGTTGATTTTTACGTTCATGGAAGCGCGCTATATTATATAATAATGTGCAAAATTACTGCAAAAGGATGTAACTATAGCCATTTGCTCCCACTTTTTTTCACTATTTTCCACCCTTCCCGCCACCATCTCCCCGATGGCGGCAATGACGGGGATGGCGCTTTCTATCGTCTTTGTTATCCCAAAAGTCAGAAAAAGCCGCTGCGCGATGCAAAAAAACGCGGTTATGCACAAGGCGTTTGGCAAAATAATCGTATTTTTGCATGTCTATACTTACTTGACAAGAGATAATCACCTAATAGCTACATCGTTTATGATGCACAAGAAGACGTTATGGCTCACCCTCTGCCTGCTATGGCTCTCCGCCCTGGCGGCGATGGGCTCTCCGCGCGCAATCTATGTCACCACCAGCGACCTGAACATGCGTATGCAGCCATCACCCAACGCCTACAAGCGCGGGGTGGCACCGCGTGGCACCGAGCTGCTCGTGGTCGAATGGGGAGACGACTGGTCCAAGGTCATCTTCGAGGGCGACACCGCCTATGCCGCCAGCCGCTATCTGTCGTATGTCAAAGACGAGCCCGTGGCTACCTCCAAGCCCAAGAAGCGGCGCAGCTCGTTCTCGCTGTTCACCCTGATAGGATGGGCCTTCAAGTTGGCGCTCATCCTCATCGTCCTCTACATCATATCCAAGGTCCTCTTCTACGGGTTTGCCTTCTACTACTTCATCATGCAGTGGATATACCGCATTACGAGCATCCCCTTCCTCATCACCAACTGGCTCCAGCGCTGGCTCTCCAAGCCCTGGCGCGCGCTCTATAAGGAGAACTCGGGCAACGACCGTCGCAACGATGAGTTGGAAGGCTATCTGTTGCTGGCCAAGATACCGCTGTACATACTGCTCACGCCGATAAGACTGGTCAACGCCATCTACTTCAACCTCTTCGCCCACTGCACCTTCGAGATGTTCAACTATGTGCTCGAGGTCTTTGTGCCGAGCAGCGACAAGGAGGGCACCGACGATGCTATAGACTGGGCGCTGTGGCTGCCGTGGCGCATCATCAAGTACCCGATATGGCACATGTCGCTCACCGTCATCGAGAGTCTGTTCTGGACCGTCTTCGATACCTTCGTCCCCGCGCTTACCCTCTACCACGGCACCGACGAGACCGCCGCGCTCAACATTGTGATGGCGCCCGGCCGCTGCTGGCACGGCAACCGCATGTCGGGCATCTGGAACGTGGGCGCCGGCAACTTTGCCGGCAACGGCATCTACTTCGCCCCCGTGCGCAGCACCGCCACCCACTATTCGGGCGGCTGCATCATCATGTGCCGCGTGAGCCTGGGCAGCGTGCTCGACCTGGGCCTCGCCCCCTATCGCATATACCGCCAGTGTGGCTATGCCAATGCTTTCGACGTGACCCGCTACGGACTGAAGAACGACTACACCACGGGCGAATGGTGGCGCGGCGACCGCGAATGGTGGGAATACTGCATGTACGACTGGCAGAACCGCTACAACGAGAGCTGGCGCATACGCCCTCTCTATGTGCTCGACCTGGCCGACAACACCATCATGCGCATCCCCGGCGGCATGAGCCATTGGCTCTTCCGCAAGATGGTCATCAAGGATTTGTATACGTGGGCATCCAATTTGTAGCCACATCCTTGGGATATCTCAGAAATTATTCCTAAATTTGCAGACAATCAGAACAAAACATATATTACTAACCCTACAACCATTAACGATTATGGCAATAGAAAAGACATTGGTCCTGCTCAAGCCCTGCACCATGCAGCGCGGTCTGGCAGGCGAGATTATCAGTATTTTTGAGAAGAAAGGCCTGCAGATATGCGGCATGAAGATGATGATGCTCACCGACGAGCTGCTCTCCGAGCACTACAGCCATCTCAGCGAGAAGCCCTTCTTCCAGCGCGTCAAGGACGCCATGATGACAGCCCCCGTGGTGGCCATGTGCCTCAAGGGTGTCGACGCCATCGCCGCCGTGCGCGCACTGGCAGGCCCCACCAACGGCCGCAACGCCGCCCCCGGCACCATCCGCGGTTCCTACTGCATGAGTTTCCAGGAGAATATCGTCCACGCATCCGACTCTGCCGAGACCGCAGCCATCGAGCTCAAGCGTTTCTTCCGCGACGAGGAAATCATAGAGTGGGAGCAGTGCTACCACCCCTTCCTCTACGCCAACGACGAGTTCTAACACCCGCCAACTCATCATCCCCACCACGGGAGCAACCATAGCCCCGAAGGTGGCATCAGGATATAGCCCCACGGCCATGCCCGCTGCTATACCTGAAGCCGTCTTCGGGGCTTTTGCGTGTCTGCGCAGTCGGCCCGAGGGCCGCATCGCCGCTCCAATGACGGCTGAACTACGGGCGGAAACAGCGATTTTGACTTTTTTCTTCATGATTGTCATGCTTTTTTCGGTCTGCCCAAGCCGGGTATGGATTATTATTACTAAATTTGCAGTGACAACGAACCAATAAATAAGTATCTATATGGGTAACAAGCTGTTTATCTGCGCTATCGTGATGATGATAGCCGGCGGCATCTATGCCTCGCGCATCACGGGGCTCAACGCTGCGAAGTACCAACAAGTATCTGCCGTGGACGACGACACCCTCAAGGGCAAACCCGTAATCAAGGCCGACACCACCAAGCATGACAACGACACCGTAGCCAAAAAGAAGAAGGACGAGTATGCCGACATCATCAAGAAGGGTGGCACCGTGAAGGAAGGTCTATTCACCGTGCGCCATATCCAGGACAAGTGGTACTTCGAGATACCCGACACGCTCCTGGGCCGCTACTTCATGTGCGTGACGCGCTATACGGCTGTGCCCCAGAACTTCGGCAAGTATGCCGGCGAAGAGGTCAACGAGGCCACCGTCTATTTTGAGAAGCACGACTACAAGACGATGTACATGCGTGCCTACGTGCTCACCCAGCTGGCCGACTCGACCGACCGTATATCCAAGACTCTCCAGGCATCGACCATCGACCCCATCGTGGCGTCGTTCAAGATAATCGGCAAGAGCCCCAAGGGCCGAAGCATGATAGAGATTACCAATTTCTTCAAGAACGACAACAAGCTCACCACCAGCGTAAGATCATCGCTGGGCATGGTCAAGCTCGGCGGAATGATAAGCAGCCGCTCGTATATCGACACCATGAAGGTGTTTCCCATCAACATCGAGGTGGCCACCGTGCGCACCTATGGCGCCACAGCCAACCGCAATGCGCCAGCCAGTCTGACGGGCTCGGTGACTCTGGGCATGAACACGTCGATGGTACTACTGCCCAGCCAGCCTATGCGCAAGCGTCTCTGGGACAAGCGCGTGGGGTACTTTGTCAACAATTTCACCCGTTTCTCTGACACCCAGCACAAGACCCAGCGTGAGTCGTTCATCGCCCGTTACCGTCTGGTGCCGCGCGATGTAAAAGCCTATCGTCAGGGACGGCTGGTAGAACCCGTGAAGCCCATCATATACTACATAGACCCGGCTACGCCCAAGAAGTGGGTGCCCTATCTCATCAAGGGAGTTGAAGACTGGAACGTGGCGTTCGAAGCCGCCGGTTTCAAGAACGCCATCCAGGCCAAGCCGTGGCCCAACGACTCCAACATGAGCGTCGACGACGCCCGCTACTGCGTGATACGCTATCTCCCGGCTGAGATAGAAAATGCCTACGGCCCCCACGTGAGCGACCCGCGCAGCGGAGAAATCATCGAGAGCCACATCTGCTGGTATCACAACGTGATGAGCCTGCTCACCAAGTGGTATATGGTGCAGTGCGGACCGCTCGACAAGCGCGCACAGACCATGACCTTCGACGACAAGCTCATGGGCGAGCTCATACGCTTCGTCTCCTCCCACGAGGTGGGCCACACCCTGGGTCTGCGCCACAACATGGGCGCCAGCCACGCCACTCCCGTAGAGAAACTGCGCGACAAGGCGTGGGTAGAGGCCCACGGCCACACCGCATCCATCATGGACTATGCCCGCTTCAACTACGTGGCTCAGCCCGAAGACAAGATTGGACCCAAGGGACTCTTCCCCCGCATCAACGACTATGACAAGTGGGCCATCAAGTGGGGCTACTCCTACCGCCCTGAGTTCAAGGACGAATATGAAGAGAAAGAGGCGATGATGACCGAGACCTCGCGCTTCCTGGCTGGTCATCCCCGCTGCTGGTTCTCGGGTGAGGGCCGCGACGAAGACCCCCGCTCGCAGACCGAAGACTTGGGCGACGACAACATGAAGGCCAACGAGTATGGCGTGAAGAACCTGAAGCGCGTCATCGCGGGTCTGCCCCAGTGGACTCATCAGGACAACGACCAGTATAGTGACCTGACAGAGGTCTACAAGAGCGTGCGCGACCAGCTGCGCCGATACACAGGCCACGTCATCAAGCACCTGGGCGGCCGCTACCTCAACAATATGCCCGGCACCAAGCCCGTAGAGATGGCTCCGGCAGCCATGCCGCTCGAGGCGATAGACTGGGTGGGCCGCAACATCTTCGAGGCTCCGCTGTGGCTGTACCCCGCCACCCTCACCGAGAAGACTGGCATCGACCCGTCGGCCGACATCGCCAACCAGCAGAACATCGTGCTCTCGCGCGCTCTCTCTGCCGACATCATCGTCAAGATATACAACGACTCTTACCTCTCGCCATCGGCACTGAAGCTCGACGCCTACCTCTCGGCGCTGAAGGGCGCGGTGTGGAAGCCTCTGGCTGGCGACAACGGCATGAGCGACAAAATCAGACGCAGTCTGGAGCGCAGCTACCTGAACCGCGTCAACTCGCTGCTCAACCCCAAGGACGACAAGCCTGCACAGTCGTCGCTGATGCAGCTGCTCTTTGCCTCGCGCAGTGGCGCCAGCAACAAGGACTCTGATGCGGTGCTCTACCTCGTCCAGCACCTCGACGACATCGCCCAGTTTGTAGACAGCCAGGAGGCTGGCGCCAAGGGCATCGACAAACTCCACTATCAGGACCTGCAACGTCAGATCAAGCTCATCCGCGAGCGCCGCACCACTGTCAAATAACGCAAGCGCAATGGTACTCAACTATATCTGGATAGGCTTCATCATCATCGCCTTTGTCATCGCCCTGGTCAAGCTCATCTTCCTGGGCGATGTCACGGTATTTCCGGCGCTCATAGACTCAACCTTCGCCTCGTCCAAGACCGCCTTTGAAATCTCACTGGGCCTCACGGGCGTGCTCTCGCTCTGGTTGGGCATCATGAAGATAGGCGAGCGCGGCGGGGTGGTCAACGTGCTGGCCAGGGCATTGTCCCCGGTGTTCACCCGGCTTTTCCCCGACATCCCCAAGGGTCACCCTGTGACCGGCGCGATATTCATGAACATCGCCGCCAATATGTTGGGACTCGACAATGCCGCCACGCCGCTCGGGCTGAAGGCGATGGAACAGCTGCAGACGCTCAACCCGAACAAGGAGACTGCCACCAACCCAATGATTATGTTCTTGGTGCTCAACACGTCTGGCCTCACGCTCATCCCCATATCCATCATGGTGTATAGGGCACAGTTGGGCGCCGCCCAGCCCACAGATGTGTTTATCCCCATACTGCTTGCCACCTTCTTCTCGACTGTGGCGGGCATCATCATTACCTCGATATACCAGCGCATCAACCTGCTCAACCGCACCATGCTCCTCACCCTGGGCGGCATGGCTCTGGTGGTGGGCGCCATCATCTGGGCCTTCGGCCAGCTGGACAAGGACCAGATGAACATTGTGAGCACATCGGTGGCGAATATCCTGCTGATGACTATCATTGTGGCATTTGTGCTGGCAGGCATGAAGCATCGCATCAATGTCTATGATGCGTTTGTCGAGGGTGCCAAGGAAGGTTTTACCACCGCCGTGCGCATCATACCCTATCTCGTGGCGATACTCGTGGCCATCGGCCTGTTTCGCGCGTCGGGCGCCATGGACATGCTCATCAACGGCGTGGCAACTCTGGTAAAGGCCCTGGGCGGCAACAGCGACTTTGTGGGCGCGCTGCCTACTGCGCTGATGAAGCCGCTTTCCGGCTCGGGAGCCCGAGGTATGATGGTCGACGCCATGACCACCTACGGCGCCGACTCGTTTGTGGGCAGACTGAGCTGCATCTTCCAGGGCTCGACCGACACCACCTTCTACATCCTCGCCGTCTACTTCGGCAGCGTGGGCATCCGCAATATGCGTCATGCAGTGCCATGCGGACTGCTGGCCGACCTCGCCGGAGTCATCGCCGCCATCGGCATCGCTTATTTATTCTTCTAAAACTCTACAGAAATGGCTAATTTAAAGAGTCTGGTCAAAGATACTGCCATCTATGGCATCAGCAGCATCGCCGGACGTTTCATCAATTATCTCCTGGTACCCATCCAGACGGCAGCCTTTGTCGCGGGCGGTGGCGAGTATGGCGTGGTAACCAACATCTATGCCTACACGGCGCTGCTGATGGTGATACTCACCTACGGCATGGAGACCACCTTCTTCCGGTTTATCAACAAGACCGAGGACGACCCCATGCGGGTCTATTCCACCGTGCTGGTATCGGTGGGAGTATCGTCGCTGCTGTTTGTCATCGCTGTCTTTGCGCTGCTGCCCCAGATAGCGGGATTCATGAAATACCCAGACCACCCCGACTGGGTGGCGGTGATGTTTGTGTGTGTCGCCATCGACGCCTTCAAGTGCATCCCATTCGCCTACCTGCGCTACCAGAAGCGCGCCATCAAGTTTGCCAGCCTGCAGCTGGTCAACATCATCCTCAACATTATCCTCAACCTCACCTACCTCATCGTGCTGCCAGCTCTGAGGCTCAACCCCTTCGGGCTGTACGACGACAAGTTCACGCTCAATGTGGGCATGGTCTTCTACATCAACCTGGTGTGCACCGCCGTGGTAGTGGTGTGCTTCTGGCATGAGCTTACGGGCTTCCGCTACCGCTTTGACCGCGCACTTTGGGGCAAGATGATGCGCTACGCATGGCCGCTGCTCATCCTGGGCATCGCCGGAATACTCAACCAGACGCTCGACAAGATTATTTTCCCCTACCTCTATACCGGCACCGACGAGAAGGCGCAGCTGGGCATCTATGGTGCAGCCACCAAGATAGCCATGATTATGGCCATGATTACCCAGGCGTTCCGCTATGCCTACGAGCCGTTTGTTTTCGGCAAAGCCAAAGATCGCGACAGCCGCGACACCTACGCCAAAGCCATGAAGTACTTCGTCATCTTCACCCTGTTGGCGTTTTTGGCTGTGATTGGATATATGGACATTCTGCGTTACGTCATCCGCGACCGCAGTTACTGGCCGGGGCTGCGCGTTGTACCTATCGTGATGGCTGCCGAGATAATGATGGGCATCTACTTCAACCTCTCTTTCTGGTACAAGCTCATCGACAAGACCATCTATGGCGCCTGGTTCTCGGGCGCGGGCTGTCTGGTACTGGTCGTGGTAAACGTGGTCTTCGTGCCGCGCTACAGCTACATGGCGTGTGCGTGGGGTGGAGTGGCAGGCTACGGCACGGCGATGCTCCTGTCCTACTTTGTGGGTCAGAAGAAATATCCCATCGACTATCCCGTCAAGGAGATGATGGTCTATGTGGCTCTTACCGCCGTGCTCACCGCCGGAATGACTGCTGCCAACAGGCTGCTGCCTATGGGTGCGTCGCTGGCTGTCAACACCCTGCTCATCCTGGTCTTTGTGGCCTATCTCGTGAAGAGAGACTTCCCGCTCAGCGGGCTCCCCGTAATCGGTAAATACTTTAACAAACGATAATATGAGAAAGTTATTTGTCATCTTAGCCGCCTTTGCGGCTACCATCGCGGCCAAGGCCGACGAGGGAATGTGGACGCTCTACAACCTGCCCAACGCGGTGTACGAGCAGATGAAGGGCTACGGATTTGCTCTGCCCTACAGCAGCCTGTATCAGAGCGACGACGCCATCAAGAACTCAGTGGTAAACTTCTCGGGCTACTGCTCGGGAGTAGTGGTTTCGCCCGACGGACTGGTGTTCACCAACCACCACTGTGGATTTGAGGCCATACGCAGCCACTCTACCGTGGAGCACGACTACATGCTCAACGGATTTTTCGCCAAGACCTATGCCGACGAGCTGCCCAACAAGGGCATGTTTGTGCGCTTCATGGTCGACCAGCGCGACATCACCCCGCTGCTCGAGAAGCGGGGCATACGCACCATGACCGCCAAGGAGCAGGCCAAGTTGCTCGACGAGGTCGAGAACGAGATGCTCAAGGAGGTACACGCCAAGGATGCCAACCTGGAGCTTGAGATCAAGCCTTTCTATGAGGGCAACAAGTATTATGCCACTACCTACCAGGAGTTCAGAGACCTGCGTCTCGTCTTTACTATCCCCAAATCGATGGGTAAATTTGGCGGTGAGACCGACAACTGGATGTGGCCACGACAGACGTGCGACTTTTCAGTGTTCCGAATCTATGCCGACCCGAAGACCAACGGTCCTGCTGACTACTCCAAGGACAACGTGCCATACCGTCCCAAGCACTGGGCACCCGTCTCGCTCGACGGCTACAAGGAGGGAGACTTCGCCATGACCGTGGGATACCCCGGCTCTACCGAGCGCTACCTCTCCTCATACGGTATACGTGAGATGCGCGACGCCGACAATGCTCCCCGCGCACAGATACGTGGTGTGAAGCAGGAGGTGATGATTCGCCACATGCGCGCCGACGAAGCCGTGCGCATCAAGTATGACTCCAAGTACGCGCAGAGCTCCAACTACTGGAAGAACTCTCTCGGCATGAACAAGTGCATCGACTCTGTGGGCATTATCCGCCAGAAAGCCGACTTTGAAGACCGCATTGTCGACTACCAGAAGTGGACGGGATACCTCAAAGGCAAGCTCGACATGGACAAGCTCGCCAAGTTCTACGCCCAGCGTTTCGACGCTGCACGCATGCTCACCGTCTGGGGCGAGACCTTCCGCCGCACCACCGAGCTCAACAGCCGCGCCATGCGCATAGCCAGCAACCCCACCGCCGTCAACCCCACCGCTGCCAAGAAGAAGCAGTACTATGTATTCAAGGACAACAGCGCCGAGTGGGATGAAGCGCTCGACCGCGACGTGATGGCTACGCTGATAGACAACTACCGCAAGTATGTGGCTGCCGACAAGCTGCCCGCCTTCTACCAGACTATCGCCGACCGCTTCGGAGGCGACACGCGCAAGTATGTGGACTGGCTGTGGGACAATACCATCCTCATGAAGAGCGGCAAGAAGATTATGCTCAACAGCAAGCAGCTCCTCAAAGACCCCGGATACCAGTATGGCAAGCAGCTCATGGACATCCGCACCGAGATATTGAAGTCGTACCTCCAGAATGCCGACTCCATCGACCTGCAGGAGCAGTATCTCTGCGACGCCAAGGTGCGCATGGAACAGGAACTGCCCCACTACTCCGACGCCAACTTCACCATGCGTCTCAGCTATGGCCAGGTGGGTGGTTACATGCTCGGCGGCAAGCCCTCGGGCTACTACACCGAGGCAGAGAGCATCGTCAAGAAGATGGAGGCTGGCGACCGCGGCACCATCGATTACCAGGTAGAGCCTGTGATGAAGCAACTGCTCGGCGCCAAAGACTTTGGCAGCTATACCGACAAGACCACGGGCAAGATGCAGCTGTGCTTCCTCACCAACAACGACATTACTGGCGGCAACTCGGGCTCTCCCATGTTTGATGGTAAGGGCCGCCTCATCGGTCTTGCCTTCGACGGCAACTGGGACTCGCTCTCCAGCGACATCTGGTTCGACAAGCGCCTCGCTCGTTGCATCGGCGTCGACATCCGCTTCGTCCTCTACATGATGGATCGTTGGGGCCACGCCGACCGCCTGCTCAAGGAGATGGGAGTGAAGTGATAAGGGGATAGGGATAAAACCGAGCCCCTCCCCGGCCCTCCAAAAGCCCCTCCCCAACCCTCCCCAGGGGGCGGGAGCTCATTCTTGCTGTTTCTTAGATAGTTAGAATGGTGGCCGCGATTGGGCTTTGGGGTTTTTCCGACCTATATTAGCAACGCTGTAGGTGTTGTGATTAGCTTTAGCGTCAAAGATAGTTGATCTGTTGTGACCTGCATCTGCGAGTAACGCTTGGCTAAACGCAAGACTTACAGCGTTGCTTCTTTCTATGCCCGTTCCCCCAGGGTTGGGAGTTCGCCATAGGGCGCTATCATCCACCTTTCGATTATCTGATTTGCGCATCGGGATACCAACTACTACCATGGCGCCAATCGAGAGAAGACACGAGCCGCCAACAACGAGCATCCCATCGTCTGGACAACCATGTTCGTCACACCTTATTATATATATAATGGCGGAACATACACCCCTGAGCATGGTATGAGTACGTGGGAGATACACTCGTATCAGCAGCGGCAACTCTGAACCGAAGGTCACCGGCGCGGCGCAGTGCGGCGCGGAAAGGTAATAGAGTTGCGATTACACAGCCCAGGGTTGCGGGCGAAGCACGCTACACTGGGTAGTTGTACTACTAATATTGCTACTCTGTAAGAGTTGCGATTAGCCGTAGGCGTTACCCGCCGCAGGTCGGGACGCCACCTACCCCACTCCCGCAATTACGCATGGTAGTGGCGCACCCGGCAAGGTGGTTTTACTGCATCCTCCTAAAGGCGGAACGTACACCCCTGAGCATGGTATGAGTATGCGGGAGATACACTCGTATCAGCAGCGGCAACTCTGACAGAGTTGCGTTTTCCCAGCCCAGGGTTGCGGGCTAAGCACGCTACCCTGGGTAGTTGTACTACTAATATTGCTACTCTGTAAGAGTTGCGATTAGCCGTAGGCGTTACCCGCCGCGAGTCTGGACGCCACCTACCCCACTCCCGCAATTACGCATGGTGGTGGCGCACCCGACAAGTTGGTTTTACCGCATCCTCCTAATGGCGGAACGTACACCCCTGAGCGTGGTATGAGTATGTGGGAGATACACTCGTATCAGCAGCGGCAACTCTGGAGGAGTTGCGATTACACAGCCCAGGGTTGCGGGCGAAGCACGCTACCCTGGGTAGCTGTACAACTAATATTGCTACTCTGTAAGAGTTGCGATTAGCCGTAGGCGTTACCCGCCGCGAGTCTGGACGCCACTTACCCCACTCCCGCAATACCACATGGTGGTGGCGCACCCGAAAAGGTTGTTTTACTGCATCCTCCTAATGGCGGAACGTACACCCCTGAGCATGGTATGAGTACGTGGGAGATACACTCGTATCAGCAGCGGCAACTCTGACAGAGTTGCGTTTTCCCAGCCCAGGGTTGCGGGCGAAGCACGCTACCCTGGGTAGCTGTACTACTAATATTGCTACTCTGTAAGAGTTGCGATTAGCCGTAGGCGTTACCCGCCTCGGGTCTGGACGCCACCTACCCCACTCCCGCAATACCACATGGTGGTGCCGCAGCCAGCGAGGTGGTTTCCGCCCCATCCTCCACCGCGCTGCGGGGCAAAGATAAAAAACTGAGAGATTTTCTTTGCGTTGTCTGCGATTTGCAGTAACTTTGCACTCAGAAACTAAAGAATATCAAAATATTAAGACAATTATGGCAAAGAAAGCTTTATTGATGATTCTCGATGGATGGGGAATCGGACAGCATGGTAAGGGAGACGTTATCTTCAACACCCCGACACCTTATTTGGATTATCTCACCGCTATTTCCGCCCACTCTGAGCTCGCAGCTTCGGGCGAGGATGTGGGTCTGCCCGACGGACAGATGGGCAACTCAGAGGTGGGTCACCTCAATATCGGCGCCGGCCGCGTGGTCTATCAGGACCTGGTCAAGATTAACCGCGCCTGCAAGGACGGCTCTATCCTGAAGAACCCCGGCATCGTGGCAGCCTACAGCTATGCCAAGGAGAACGGCAAGAAGCTCCACCTGATGGGTCTGACCTCAACTGGCGGCGTACACTCTTCGCTCGACCACCTCTTCAAGCTGATTGAAATCTCCAAGGAGTATGGCCTGGACAAGACCTTCGTACACTGCTTCATGGACGGTCGCGACACCGACCCCAAGAGCGGAGCCGGATTTATCCAGCAGATAGCTGACACCTGCGCAGCCAACGGCGCCCACATCGCCAGCATCATCGGCCGCTTCTACGCCATGGACCGCGACAAGCGATGGAACCGCGTGAAAGAGGCTTACGACCTGCTCGTCGAGGGCAAGGGCAAGGAAGCCACCGACATGGTTAAGGCCATGGAGGAGAGCTACGCCGACGGCGTGACCGACGAGTTTGTAAAGCCTATCGTCAACTCGACCGTAAACGGTACCATCGAGGAGGGCGATGTGGTAATCTTCATCAACTTCCGCAACGACCGCGCCAAGGAGCTCACCCAGGTGCTCACCCAGCAGGATATGCCCGAAGAGGGTATGCACACCATCAAGGGTCTACAGTATTACTGCATGACTCCCTATGATGCCAAATTCAAGGGCGTGAACATACTCTTCCCCAAGGAGAACGTGGAAGACACTCTCGGCGAGTATCTCAGCAAGCACGGCAAGCGCCAGCTGCACACCGCAGAGACAGAGAAGTATGCCCACGTGACATTCTTCTTCAACGGTGGTCGCGAGGCTCCATACGAGGGCGAAGACCGCATACTGGTACCCTCTCCCAAGGTGGCCACCTATGACCTCAAGCCCGAGATGAGCGCCTACGAGGTGAAGGACAAGCTGGTGGGTGCCATCAACACCCAGGAGTATGACTTCATCGTGGTCAACTTCGCCAACGGCGACATGGTGGGCCACACCGGTGTCTACAACGCCATAGCCAAGGCTGTGCATGCCGTAGACTGCTGCGTGCGCGACGTCATCGAGGCTGCCAAGGCCAACGACTACGAGGCCATCATCATAGCCGACCACGGCAACGCCGACAACGCCATCAACCCTGATGGTACGCCCAACACCGCACACTCGCTCAACCACGTGCCCTTCATCTACGTCACCGACAACAACAGCGCCACCGTCAAGAACGGACGCCTGGCAGACGTGGCTCCCTCTATCCTCCACATCATGGGACTGGAGCAGCCTGCCGACATGACCGGTGAGAACCTGATAGAAGACAACAAGTAATCACATACAGCGAAAGCTACAATAACCCTGAGAGCCGCGACTGACAACAGCCGCGGCTCTCTTGTTGTACTGCCCGCAGCGGGGCTTGCCACCGACGCGCAGCACCAACCCAGCGACGGCAAGGCCATCAGCCCTGGCGCAGAGCGGGCTGCAGCCACCGTGCCGACCACCATCGCCGGCTCGTAACGGAAGTCACGAGCCCACGTAACATAAGATACGTAAGCTCGTGCCTTACGATACGAGCCCACGTATCATAAGTCACGAGCCAGCCAAGAGCCCCACAGCAGCAGCCCAAACAGCCTCTGCGACGGTCGGAGCAGCCTCTATGCTGCCGAGAATGACCGAGCAACCCACCGACCACACCTCTACTGCGCCGGCTGCCCATACCCCCATAACACAAATACACCGCTCCATCCCTCGGGACGAAGCGGTGTATTGCTATAGGGTTGTCGGCAGAGCCTTAGTTCTTGAGGAAGTACATACCCTCGTCGTTGCTGGTGTTGTAGTTGGCCTGGTAGATGTTGTCGTAAGAGGCGGTAAACGAGCTGGCAGCAGCCTGAGAGCTGGCCACGATAGAGATACCGCAAACATAATAGTTACCCATCTTCTGGCCAGCCTTGAAGTACTTGTACTTGAGCGACTTGTTGTCAGAGCCGAGAGTGAGCCACAGCCAGTCGTACTTGGTGGTCGAGAAGTCCTTGGGCTGGAAGTTGTAGTTACCCCATCCGTTGTTTGCCGAACCTTCGGGCAGATACATGCAGTACTTGTACTTGTCGTTGCCGGTGGGCTGACCCTCGCGGCAGTCAAACATGATACCTACCTTCACGGTCTTCTTCTCGTAGTCGATGGCGATGGTGCCGTCGAGCACTGAGTCGAAGTAGAGGCCCTTGATACCGAAGTTGTTGGTATAGGTATTGCCGTCGGGACCAGTGAGGGTCTCGCCCTTGCGAGGCTTGCCGAAGGTACAGGGCATCTTGCTGGTACTGGTGGAGCCACCCCATGACTTGGAGGCGTTGAACTGCTTGGAGTAGAGCGTCCACTGACCGCTGAAGTCGTTGACGCCAATCTGGGTGACGATATACTTGCGACCGTTGTCGAGCACCATGGTACCCTTACGGATAGAACCGGTGGTGTTGGCCTCGATGGTGATGACACCACCGCTGAGGGTCATCCACTTGGGAGCCGTTACCACGTTGCCGGTAACATCCTCGATGGTGGCGGCGGCATCGTCGTACCAGAGGTCGTACTCGCGTGAGTTGAAGTCTACCTTAGAGACCACAGTGTTGTCCTCGCCGGGCTTCACCGCACCGAGACGGAAGACACCAGAGAAGTTGGCATTGTCGATGGTAGCAGCGAGAGTCACACCGTCGTAGCTGGCCTGGGGCCAAACCACTGCATAGGCGGTCACCTTGCGGGCGGCAGCGTCAATCACGGCGGGAGCCACTACCACATCGCCAGTGGTGCTTGTCACGCCTTCACCGGCGGTGAGGGCCTTGCCATTGTCCATGACGAGTTTGTTGATAAGACCAGAGAGGGTGAGGCGGGTGTTGGCAACAGTGGGCTCATCGGCGTCGGTAGGGAACTGCACATCAATCTTGACCACTGCGGTCTGGTAAGCCAAGGTCACATTGGCGCTCTCGCCCACGGCGGTGGTGGCGCTGATGACCGAGTGCTGGCGCACCCACTCCTCGGTACCTGCCTGGGTACCAAACTCCTCGACCACTACGGGCTTGCCGTCCCAATTGATTTTGCAGGCGGGGTTGTCCCAGGTGAGCAGCATGTTGGCGGCGTCGTTGGGCACAGCCACGCGCTGGGCGCTGAAGGTGGCGGTAGAGCCTGTCGACTCGGCGCAGCGCAGGGTCTGCGTGCGGCCGGTCTGGGTGCCGTCAGACTTCTGGAAGGTGACGTGGAGCACGTCGCTCAGGCTGAACGCCTTGAGCGCGCCGTAGGTATTGGCACCAGGCACTTGGGCAGTGACACTGATGTTCTTCATCGACACGTTGGCCTCTGAAGATTCGCTTACGTCCTCGGCATTGTCGCTACAGGCCACGAGACCCAGCAGCGCTACCAGCATGGAGGCGTATGTCAATATTCTTTTTTTCATGATTTGTTCGTTGTTTTGAGTTATCATTAGGTTTATCATCCGCAGAGGAGACGGGGGCCGGAGCCCTGCGCTCCTCTGCGGCGATTACGTAAGGGATGATTAGTCGAGTGACTTCCAGTAAGGATTGCCGATGCGCTCCTTCTGAGGAATCTCCCATGTGAAGTGACTGATCTGAGTTTTGCTCCAGTGGTTGGCTCCACGCATGTGCTGGGTGCCCCAACGCTTCTGGTTGTAGAAGGCCCAGTCGCCCTCGCCCCACATCTCGATGCGCCACTGCAGCTTGACCATATCCATGGTACTCATGCCAGCCATAGTGTTGTCGCAGGTCATCGTGGGACGGCCCTCGATGGTGCGAGCCTCAAGCAGCTTGTTGAGGGTCTGCTTGGCCATGGCGTCCTGGCCGCTCTGGGCATAAGCCTCGGCGAGCATGAGCCATACGGCAGAGGTGCGCAGATAGATATTGTCTGACACGGTGTACTTGTTGTCATGCATCTCACCGTTGTGACCGATGGACGACGAAGCCGCCCACTTCAGACTGGTGTACTTGGGCATGGTATAGCTGTACCAGGTAGAGTCGTTGTTCTCAAAAGAGTAGATGGGATAGTTCTCAAAGTCATCGGCGAGGATACAAGCCTTGCGGCAGTCATTGTCTGACAGGGCATTGTAGATATCGGCGTCGACCTGATAGTAACCCGAAGGACCGCGCTTGAGGGCGTTGAAGCCGCCGTTGGTCCAGAACATGTTGCTCGAACCGCGGGCACTACCAAAGATACCCTCGGGGTTCTTCTCCCAGTTGTAGAAGGCGTTTTCCTCGGCGTTATACTCCTTGCCACACCATCCGTTGTCGTTGCGGGCAGCTACAGAGGCGAGCTTAGACTGGTCCATACCATAGTCACTGGCCTTGATAAAGTTGGGATAGTAAGAGAGCAGCTCTGTGGCGCCATCGATGACGGTAGCCCAGTCCTTGCGGTCCATGGCGGCGCGGCAACGGTAGTACTGAGCCACAGCGCAGTTGATGCTGTAGACCACATCGGAAGTGTGACCGCTCAGATAGCCCTTGGTACCGATGGAGGACTCATGGAAAGACTTGACAGCCTTGTCGAAATACTCCTTGATGGTAGCCCAGGTCTCAGCCACCGACTTGGGCTCGGTGGCGGGGTTGTAGGCGTAGTCGTTGTAGATGGGCCAACCCTGCTTGGTCTCGGAGGTGACGTCCTGGAGGTCGGTGTAGCGCTCCATGAGCATGGTGTAGCCGATGGCCTTCATGGTGAGGGCCTGGGCCTGGTAGCCCTTCATCTTCTTGTCTTCCTTGACGTTGTCGTCGCTGAGATACTGCATGGCCTTGATGGCATTGGTAATCTTGTAGACGGGGCCGAGGTAGTAGCCATAGTTCTGTATATCATCGTTAGTCTGCCAGTAGGTCACGCTGGGGCTGTTCTGGTACCACTGGTTGTAGGTACCCTTGTTGGCAGATGAGCCTTCGACCACATCGCCCGACTGCATGAATCGGCGCAACTCGAAGTTGGACTCGTAGGCATAGCCGTTGGAGTAGCCGCCGTTGAGCGCGGCATTGTAGATATTGATGTAGCCGGGAAGAACCGATACGAGTCCTGCCACCACCTTGTCCTTCTTCTCTTCGTCATCACCCTGGAGGATGTTGTCGATGTCGTCCTTGGTGAAGTAGTTGGGGTTATTGACATCCAGGCGGCTGCTACATGCCGAGACTCCCGCTACGAGCAGGGCTGCGGCAACTATATTCTTATATATTCGTTTCATATCTTCTGTATATATAATGGTCAGTGATTTAGAATTCGAGGTTAAGACCCAGAGTTATGGTCTGCATCTGAGGATAGATGTATGTATCGACCTCCTTGCCACCGATAGCCGACATAGAGGGGTCTACACCCTTCTGGGCAGAGAAGATGAGCAGGTTGTCGGCAGATACAAAGGCGCGCAGCTTGCTGATACCTATCTTGCGAAGCAGATTCTTGGGTACGGTGTAGCCCAGAGTGATGTTCTTCAGACGGAAGTAAGAGGCGCTGAAGAGTGCCATATCGGTGTACTTGTGGCTGCCGGGGAGGAGGACACCATCGAGATAGTAGTCGCCGCCAGAGCTGTTGAACCACTGCATAGGATACTTGGCACCGGTGTTGTCGGGAGTCCAGGTAGCGCCTACGACATCCTTGGAAACAGGGATATTGGAGCCACCGAGGGTAGAACCGCGGAAGAGGTGCTGGGCATACTCCATAGAGAAGAACTTGCCACCGAGCTGGTAAGCAGCTACGATACCGAGGTCGAAGTCTTTCCAGCGCAGATTAGTGGTGATACCGCCCATGACATCGGGGATGGCGCTGCCGCACTCGTACTCTGAAGCGTCGGCTGCCACGGTAGTCTTCACGTTATCGCCCTGCTTGTACTCGGCATAGCGGCCACCGTTGGCATAAGCGCCGTTGGCATCGGGATGGGTGTCAGCATAGGTCACGCGGTGCCAGTACATAGGCAGACCCGAAGCCTGGTCTACGCCGGCATACTTGTACATATAGAGATTGAAGAGGTCCTTGCCCTCGCCACGGAGGTAGAAGTCGCCACGTCCGGCATGGCTGGCTGTTCCGGCCTGAGCCATATCCTCGGTCTGTACGACCCATGTGCCCTTGGGCACGTCCATGGTGTTGTCCCAGTTGGGTATCTGGTCGGCAGGCACCTTGACGAGCTTGGTGGTATAGTGGGTGGCGTTGACGCCTACGCTCCAGGTCCAGTCCTTGGTACGGATGATGTCGGCGTCGAGCTCGATTTCAATACCGGTGTTGCGTATCTTGGCGGCATTCTTCTGCAGCGTGGTCGAGCCCATATTGGCGAGCGGCGAAACCATCTGGTTGTAGAGCGCATTGGAGGTGAGGTTGTTGTAGTAGTCGATGGCACCGGTGAGGCGGCTTCCCAGTACAGAGAAGTCGAGACCGAGGTCGAACTGGTGGATAACCTCCCAGGTGAGGTCGGTACGTACGAGGTTACCGCCGGTGATGGTGGTCACCTTGGGCACGCCGGTACCTGTGGCACCCTCCTGCCAGGCCGATACGCCGTAGCCGTAGGTCTGGTTGAGGTAGTAGCTGGTGAGTCCGTTGGAGTTACCGGTGACACCATAGCTCAGACGCAGCTTGGCATTGTCGAGCCAGGACTTGGCGCTCTTCAAGAAGGGCTCCTCGGAGAAGCGCCAGCCGGCGCCCAGAGACCAGAAGGTACCCCAGCGGTTGTCCTTGGTAAACTTGGAAGAGGCATCGCGACGCAGAGAGGCTGATGCATAGTAGCGCTCGGCGTAGTTGTAGTTGGCGCGACCCAGGTAAGACTCGGTGCGGTAGGTATTGAGACCCCAGCTCGGAGTAGCGGTGTTCTCACCACCGTAGTTGGTGTAGTGGCCTACGAAGTTGCCAGGGATGATATAACCGGGCAGAAGCTCGTAGGAAGTACCGAAGTTGACATCCTTGCGGTCGAGGTCTTCATACTCGTGACCTACCAGAGCGTCAACATGGTGCTTGCCGAAGTCCTGGTCGTAAGAGAGCAGCTGCTGGGTGTTGATGATGCGGCGGGTATAGGTCTTGAGACCGAAGCTGCCCTGACCGCTGGCACGTCCGGCGATACTGTTCATATAGGAAGTACGACGCCAGTGCTGCTCGTCCATGTTGAAGTTGATTGTGAAGTTGAAGTGGTCGAGGAAGTCAATCTGGGCAAAGAAGCGGCTGGTCCAGTTGATGATATCCTGACGCTCCATGTTGGTGCGGGTGATATACATATAGTCGCTGCCGAAGTTGCGGTCGGCTACATGGTTCTCACCGAGAGGAGACCAAGACTTGTTGTAGACATTGAGGATGTTGCCCTTGTCGTCGGTAGCCACAGTGCCGTCTTCGTTCATCTGATAGACGGGGTAGATGGGCGACCAACCCTTGACATGGAGCATGGCGTTACCGGAGGCACCACCAATCTGGCGAGAGCCCCACTTACCTGCCTGTGCGCGGGTCTTGGTGTTGGAGTAACCGATGTTGGCGCCTACTTTCAACCACTTCAGCACCTGGGCATCCATATTGGCACGGCCGCTGTAACGACGGAACTCACTGCTGAGCAGGAATGAGGGGTCGTCCTGATAGCCGAGAGAGAAGTAGTAGTGGGCCTTGTCGCTACCACCGCTGGCAGAGAGGTTGTACTCCTGGCGGAAAGCGTTGCTGAAGAGCAGGTCAGAGGCGTCGCCGCTGTAGAGCTGGCGGGCCAGGGGGTTCAGACGGCCGGTCTCGGGGTCGATAAGGTAGGCTCCGGTCATGGTAGAGCTGGAGTTGCTGCCTGAGCCGGTGTTGGTATAGATGGCACCGGGCACGTTGTAAGCCATGTTGTTCTTGAGCAGGTTCTTCTGGAAAGCGGTCTCGCTGTTGTTGTAGTCGAAGAGGTGCTGGCTGGCGAAGAGGCGGGCCTCGGCGTCAGAGTGGTTGGGGTTGCCCACGTTGGTGTAGTATCGGCCGCTGGCATCTACGCCGGGAAGACCGGTGCCATTGACTCCGTAGCGGTAGGAGTTGTAGATACTCTTCCATACGTACTCATAGTACTGGGCGGCGTTGTCTATAGAGTTGACATTGTAGTCTCCGATAGAGTTCCAGCCCCAACGGCTCTCAAAGGAGATTTTGGCCTTGCCGCTCTGTCCCTTCTTGGTGGTGATGAGCACCACGCCGTTGGCACCACGCGAACCGTAGAGGGCGGTAGAGGCGGCGTCCTTGAGGATAGAGACAGAGGCGATATCGTTGGGGTCAAGCTGAGAGAGGGGGTTCTCATAGGTAGAGTTGGTCTGCTGGGCCACACCGTCGATGACGATAAGGGCGGCGGCAGAGGCGCCGTTGGTGGAGCTTACACCACGGATGCGCACAGCCATATCATAACCTGGCTGTCCGTCGACCGAAGACACGCGGATACCAGGGGCGGCACCCTCGAGCGCACGGCTCACGGTGGTGGTGTTCTGCACGGCGATGTTCTCGGCCTTGACGGCGGTCATCGAACCGGTAAGGTCTTTCTTCTTCTGGGTACCGTATGCCACAACGACAACTTCGTCGAGGATGGCCTGGTCTTCTTCCAGAGTGACGTTGACTACATTGCCTTTGGCAGCGAGAGTCTGCTGCTGATAGCCGATGGAGCTTACGCTGATGCGCGAACCAAGCTTGATCTGGAGGCGGTAGTTACCGTTGGCGTCGGTGATGGTGGCATTGGTGGCATTGCCAACTTCAGCCACAGTGGCGCCGATGACGGGCTCGCCGTGGGCATCCTTCACCAGACCGGTAACGGTTTTCTTGGCCTGTTGTACGGCCTGCACTGTGTTTTCGTTCTCACTGCCGGAAGCTGTAGCCGATGCCGAGATGGGCACAAGCGTAAGCATGGAAGCAGCGAGCAGGTAGGTCCATTGCTTTGAGGTCTTCAAAGCAGCGAACACGCTCTTTTTCTGTTTCTCATCCATAAGGAATTAAATTAGGTGATTAGAATTGTTTTTTATGTTTTCGATTTGGGTTATGCCGACTGTTGCTGTAACAGCCGAAAGATTGGGGGGCATCGTTGTCTTAGTTCAGTTCATGGGCACTTTCATTAGGTGGTCAGTTAGCACGATGAGGTTAAGCATCGCACTCATATCGGCACCAAAATTAACAATAATATTTAACAACGCAAGCGTTTTTTTATTTTTTTTTATGACAATTACGCGTCTTTACCATGTCAGGATGACAACCGCGATGGTCAGAACGAGAACAAAAGTGGTAGAAACCACTGGTTCACAGGTCGTTATCACAGAAGCAGGCAAGGAGATGACCGTATTGACAATCATTAATAATTTGCGCAAAAATTGCGCAAGTTTATTCATCACCGACAACTTGCAAGAAAACTATGTCGCTTAGCGATAGAATGACAGAGAAAAGAGCCAGAACAACACCGATGGTTAGCAAAACCACCGAAACAACGACAGGGATGACCAAAGCAACATGTGGAGTTGCCCTTTACACCTTATTATAACTATAGGGGATACCAAGAATGAACATTGTACCGTATGCAACTGCCTACTACACCTTATTATAACTATAAGGGATGGCGGGGGAAGTATAAGACATGAATGAAAGGAGCAAAGAAAGGCTCGCCGAAACAGTGACTACCGTTGAGAGATGGCGTAGGGGCGCGCGAAGGAACGCTGAAGGAGGTTGCCAAGAGAGATAGCAGCAGCGAAGGAGCACTGAGGAATGTAGCCATAAAAAAGAGTGGCGACCCGAGGGCCGCCACTCCACTATTAAGAGTTGAGATTAATCGCGAAGGATTAATAACCGTAGTTCTGAGGATACTCAGCACCTGAGTTAGACTTGATCACGTCGTCTGGGATAGGCTGCTGGTAGTTGTAAGGCTTGATGTTCGGGATGAAGCGGATACTCTTAGCACCATCGTTCTTGGTGTAGATAACCTTCTCACGGCCGAAGTCAGCATTAACCTGGTCAGTAGCGTTGTTCCAGCTCATACCATACTTGCGTACACGCTCATACAGAGTATTGCTGGTCTTCTCGTCCTGTGTAGGATACTTAGAAGTAACGTAGCTACCGCAGTTGGGGTTAACAGACAGACGGTTCAGAGTGATGCAACGATGCTCCTCACCGAAGAGCTCACGGGTGCGCTCGTCGAGGATGTAGTCGATGTCTACCTCAGCGGCAGAGCAACGGGGAGCGTTGGCACGGTCGCGGATTACGTTGATATCGTCGGCAGCCTTCTGCTTGTCGCCCTTGGCGAGGTAAGCCTCGGCACGGAGCAGGTAGGTCTCAGCGATACGGATCAGGTAAGGCTCGTACTCGCACTCCTTAACGTCACCGTTAGGATGCTTTTCCTGAGAGAACTTCCAGAAACGTGGGAAGATATCGAGGGTATCGCTGGCGTTCAAAACATAAGCTGAGTTGCCGGGATGAGCCCTCTCGCGATCCTTAGCATACTTCCACTGTACGCTCCACTTGGTACCACCGGGAGTGTACCAGTCGCGCTGCATCATAGTCTCAGAGCAACGGAAGTCTGCCTTACCTGGCTGTGCAGGGTCGGTAGCCTTAGCCCAGATGTAACCAGGCTCCAGTGGGTCAAAGATGTAACGGCAAGGCCAGTTACGGTTGCTACCGTAAGCATAACCACCACCGATAGAGTCGCGAGTGTTGTTAGCCTGATAACGGCCGGCAGCAATAGCAGAGGTAGAAACACCGAGGCTGCTTGAACCGCCCTGAACACCTGCGGGATAGCACATAGCGTCGTCACCGAAGAGGTAGAACTTCACACCATTATCGGTACGGTTGGTACCGCAGTTACGAACCTTGTTGCTCATGAAGTCGCCTTCCATGGTGTTGTTGCGCATACGCCACCAAGCGTCACCGCTACCACCATTAGAGTAGTTACCTACAGAGAACTGGCTGGTCCAAAGAGCCTCCTTGTTACCAGTTACACCGTAGTCCTGGTTGGTATTGCCTGAACCGTTGCCGGGTGTAGCGAAGAGGTCCCAATAAGCACCACCCTTGTCGGCAGCGAGAGAGTGACCGTAGCGGTCGGTAGCACGGCTGGCCTCAGTACCGAAACGAGTAGTCATCAGGTGATAGTCACCGTCCTGACCGCCGATTACGCGGCTGGTAGCCTGGATAGCCTCGTCAAACTTACCGAGAGCCAAGCAGATTTCTGCGAGCATGTGGTCGGCAGCAGCACGGGTTACACATCCCTGCTTACGCTCTGTCTTAGACATATTCTCAGCAGCAAACTTGAAGTCATCGTAGCACTTCTCCCATACTTCCTGACGGGTGTTGGGCTTGTAACCCATCTCAATCTTCTTGGTAGGCTTGTCGAGGTAAGGCACATTACCAAACATACCGGCGAGCATGCGGAATGCCCAACCACGCATGAAGCGTGCCTCGCCCAGGAGCTCGTTCTTCTTCTCTGCAGTAGTATACTTGATATCCTTGGTCTCGATGGCGTAGATGGCTGTGTTGGCGTAGTTTACGAGGTAGTACAACTCATTGTACCAGTGACGGCTGTAACCGTTGGCAGAGTTGAGCTTGGTCCAGTTAGAGAAGCAGTCGTTGTTGTTGTTCTCTGTGTATGTATCCAGACCTACACCCGTAAGCATATAAGAGTGATAACCGTGGGTCTGACCGAGAACCAGGTAGTTGACCTCCTTATAGCAGGAGTTGATAGCCATAGCCACCTCGTTTTCAGTATTGAACATACCCGAGTCGTCTTGCTTGTAAGAGTGCTCCTTCAAGAAGTCAGAGTCGCTCTGGCAGGCTGTCTGGGTAAGGGCCATCGCACCAAGTGCGACGATGCCCAATATCTGTTTTGTTAATTTCATAGCTGTTGTCTTTTAGATGTGTTAGAATGTCACGTTAAGACCGAAGGTGATGGTGCGGTAAGCGCCATTGCTTGCATACTTGGTAGAAGCAGCGCCGGCAGCGATAGTACCACCAGTTTCAGGATCGAGACCAGACCAGTTGGTGATGGTGAAGAGGTCGGTACCTGATACGTATGCACGGAGACCGGTGAGGCCGAGAGGTGCAATGAGGTTGCGGTCGAAGTTGTAAGAGAACACGAGGTCCTTGAGCTTGAGGAAGCCGCGGCTGTTCCACCAGAGGTACTTAAACTCGTTGCTCCATCCATAGCGAGGATAGTCGTTGTTCTTGTTGTCGGCACGCCATGGGTTTACGCGGTCAAGCTGGTTGCCGCTGCCACCATTGGGACCCCAAGCGTATGGGTCGTAACCGAGGAAGTGGCTGTCGCTACCTGGCATCCAACGGAAGTTGAAGTACAGAGAGAAGTTCTTATAGCTGATGGTGTTGCCAAAGTTCAGAGTGAACAGAGGATCCTGGTCACCAATGCAGTGGCGGTCTTCAGCAGAAATCTTACCATCGTTGTTCCAGTCCATGAACTTCACGTCACCGGGCTTGGCATCGGGCTGAATCTTGCTAACGGCGCCAGTCTCGGGGTTCTTCCATGTATAGTTGTCAATCTCTTCCTGGCTCTGGAAGATACCGAGCTTCTTCAGGTCGTAAGCAGCGGTGATAGAGCTACCTACCATCAGAGCATAGTAAGACTGAGGACCATAGGTGTGGAAGTTGGCCACATCGTCGGCCTCTACACCCTTATAGTTCTTGCCGTAGAGCTCCATAACCTTGTTGCGGTTCAGGTCGAATACGAGGTTAGACTCCCAACGTACATTGTCCTTACCGTCGCCATTGATGTTGACAGAGTGCAGAGTTACCTCAATACCCTTGTTGCTCACCTTACCTACGTTAGCGTAAGCAGTGTTGAAACCAGAAGGATAAGGTACAGAGCGCTGCATCAGCATGTTGGTGGTGCGGCCGCTATAGATATCGATAGTACCATCGAGTCGGCTGTTGAGCACGCTGAAGTCCAAACCGAGGTTGTACTTGGTAATGGTAGCCCATGTCAGATCCTTGTTACCCAGAGTGCTGGCAAGGTAACCGAGAGTAGACTGGTTGTCAAGCCATGTCTTGGTGGTAGAGATAGTAGAGTTGGTGGCGTAAGCGCTAACCGAACGGCTACCGTTCTGACCCCAAGAGAGACGCAGCTTGGCATAGTCGAGCCAAGTGAGGTTGTCCTTGATGAAGTTTTCCTTGCTGAATACCCATGCACCAGACACACCGTAGAAGTTACCCCACTTCTTGCCTTCGGCGAAAGCAGAGAAACCGTCACGACGGTAGTTGAAGGTTACGTAGTACTTGCTGTCGAAGTTGTAGTTGAAACGAGCCAGGTAAGCAGCAGACTGGGTACGAGTGCGCTCGCGTCTTACATTCTGAGTGTTGGCAGCAGAAGCACCGTAGTAACCCAGAGAGGTAGAACCGGTGAAGTCCTTGAAGCTGAGGTAACGGTAGTTGTTGTCGTAAGACTCACGAGTGTAACCTACCATTGCGTCAACGTGGTGCTTGTCGATATCTGTACCATAGGTCAAGATATTGTCGGTATTCCAGTATGAAGAAACAGAAGCTGTAGAGATACCCTCAACCTTGTTGTTGAACTTAGTTGGGTCGTCCATCTGACCGGTATTGCGGGTGTCTACCCACATCTCGGGACGGTTGAATGTATCCTGGTAGCTTGAGTTGCGCTGAGCGTTCAAGGTGAAGCGATAAGACAGACCCTTAAGGAATGGGAAGTCAACCTGTGCGGTCAACACGCCATTGACGTTGTTACCGTTTCTGTCGTTGACACCATAGAGATAAGAGTCGGCTACACCACCGCTAACGCCTGAACCCCACAGAGGGCTGAGGGTATTGCCATCGGGGTGAGAGTTGTACCAAGAGGTATACTTGAGTGAGCTCTCAACGATATTGCCATCAGCATCTCTAACAGGCTGAACAGTCTTGAATGAGAAAGGAGAATACCACTCGGCGTTACCGAGAGTAGCGGTTACACCCCACTGACGCCAGCCGAGGTAGTTGGCCTTCAAACCAACCTTCAACCAGTCGGTAACGTCGATGTCAATCTTAGACATTACGTTGTACTTCTCGTAGTCATCACCACGCTGTACACCCTGACGGCGAGTGTAGTCGCCAGAGAGGTAGTACTTGACGCCCTTGCTGCCACCGGCAACACTCAGGTCGTACTGCTGGCCTACACCAGTGCGGGTAACTTCGTCGAGCCAGTTGGTCCACATGCCGGCATCGTAAGCCTGCTCTTCAGTTGTGGTAACGAAGAAGGCTTCCTTGTTTTGCTTGAAGAAATCCATAGACCATGTAGCATCTGCGGGGAAACGCGTGTCACCAGCAGCCTGCTTGGCATAGAAACGGTTCATCAAGAAGCGCTCGGTGTTGTTAACAAACTCTGGCTTACGGCTCCAGTCAGAGAAGCTCCAAGAAGAGTTGAAACGTACTGTAGGCTTGGCGCTCTCGCCACGCTTGGTGGTGATGATGATCACACCGTTGGCAGCACGCGAACCGTAGATAGCGGCTGCAGAAGCATCCTTCAATACGTCGATGGTAGCGATGTCATTGGTATTGATTTCGCTGATACCGCCATAAGAGATAACGCCATCGACGATGAGCAGAGGAGCATTGTTAGCCTGCTTAGCAGCAGCAGGACTCTCTGGGATCACGTTCTTACCACGCAGAGTCATGGTAGAAGAGTTGTCACCAGCAGCGCTGCTCGTAGGAGAGTAGTGCAGACCGGCTACCTGGCTTGACAGGGCAGACAGGGCGTTAGGGTTAGGCAGGTTGGTCAGCTTGCCGTCATCAAACTTCACGCTGGTGATGGCGCCAGACACGTCTTTACGCTTGGCGGTACCGTAACCTACGACTACTACCTGCTCGAGTACTTCTGCGTCCTCTTTCAGGGTTACATCTACTTTGTCACTGGCCTTTACGGTCTGCTCCTTGAAACCTACGCTTGACACCGTGAGCATTGCGCGCGGCTTCACGTTGAGTTTGAAGGTACCGTTGACGTCGGTAATGGTAGCGTTCTGCGTACCTACCTCCTTAACGGTAGCACCGATGATGGGTTCACCGTTGGCATCAACCACGGTACCACTGACTGTTTTCTTGTCTTGCTGTACGGCAAGAGACTTGCTTGCATTCAGGTTGTTGCTTTCGCTTGCTGACGCTGACAGCGGAGCAAGGGTCAACATAGAGGCAGCGAACAAATATGCCCACTGCTTCGAAATGTTCAAAGCACTGAATGAAGTCTTTTTCAGTTTCTCATCCATAAACTATGATTTAAAAGGTAATAAATAATATAAGTTTCGTAACTAACCAAGTTTTACAAGATACGGTTGACGCTATGCAAGCACCAGATGTATTTGGCCACTGGCTTTCACTCACTTTTTTCTGTGTTTTGGTGTGTCTCGGGGGCTGTTCGGGCCCGTCAACACCATTTCACTCGCAAATGTAAGCATTAAAATTTGATAACAACTTATAAATATGTCATTTCTTCTATTAATATTTAATATTTTTTTGAATTGTAACAGGAAATGGGGAATAATCGTTAAAATCGGAGTGGTAATCGGCGGGAAAAGGACGATAATTGGTGGAAGAAGAGGAATAATTGGGACAAGGAGCGCAGACAGAGCGCCAACCGACGAATGTAGTGTGGATGCGGTGGGGATGCACATTATTACATATATGACCACGGGGGATGGCAGAGGCATCACAGAGATGTAGCCCGAGATGGCATTAATCATCATTTCAAGGTGCGATTTCACTATTTCGGACTTGGATTTATGCGTTGCAGGATGCGAAATAGTCGTTTCATACCCTAAAATTTGTTTAATTGTGGATGTATTCAGGTTCGCGACAACCATAGATTTTGGCATGGGCGGGAAACGGATAACGCAAAAAGCCGTGGCGTCTTCTGATGGCTCCGCCATAGTGACCGTGGCTCCGATGGCAACCGGAAAACAAGTTTTCCTCGGTGCCATCATCACCACACCCACAGTCATGCAAAGCATGACATCAGAAGACACCACAAACAAAAAGCGGCCTACGGCCGTAAAAAAAGTCCGGCTGGCGCCGGTACAAAAACAGTTGCCGAGAAAATTTCCCTCCACCCGTGCTGATAATATGGAAACCACAATAAACAATCGGCAAGTTATGGGGATGGTAGGGATGGGCATGGGGATGGTTGGTCGCGTCCGTAGGGATGGTTGGCGTGGGCATTGGAATGGTTGGGATGGGCATGGGGATGGTTGGGATGGGCATGGGGATGGTTGGGATGGGCATGGGGATGGTTGGGATGGGCATGGGGATGGTTGGGATGGGCATGGGGATGGTTGGGATGGGAGTCCTTGTCGGAATGGTCCAACCCAGCGGCAACTCTGTAGGAGTTGCGTTTTCATAGTCCAGGGTTGCGGGCGAAGCTCGCTACCCTGGGTAGCGGCACAACTATTATAGCTACTCTGTAAGAGTTGCGATTAGCCGAAGGCGTTATACTCAGTTTTATGATAATCGCCTACACATTTCTGCCCAACATCCTGCTGCGGGTAACGCCTACGGCTAAGCGCAACTCTTACAGCGTTGCTACACCTTTTATATATATACCCAGGGTAGAGGCGCTGTACGCCTCAACCCTGGGCTGGGAAATCGCAACTCCTACAGAGTTGCCGCTGGGTGCGAACTGTATCCCCACTTGGCCACTTGTGTCCTCCTAAACTACTCCAACCTTCGCTTCCACCCACACCATCATCCCCACGCCTACACCTACCCACAACTCCACCCACACCATCAACCCCTCACCTACTCCTACCCACAACTCCACCCGCACCATCATCCCCACGCCTACACCTACCCACAACTCCACCCACGCCATCATCCCCTCGCCTACACCTACCCACAACTCCACCCGCACCATCATCCTCTCACCTACTCCAACCCACAACTCCACCCACATCATCATCCCCACGCCTACACCTACACGCAAGTCCACCCACACCATCATCCCCACGCCTACACCTACACCGCATGGGGGAATCGGAGTGCCTTATTCCTGCAAAAATGGGGATGAAAAAAATGGGGGAAATGATACTATATATATAAATAATGTGTACTTTTGCACCGTTGACCCTATCTTCGGGGCCAACGTAAATGCAAAATATCATGACAATAACGAAGAAGGAGGAACAGATGGTCGCCGACGAGCGGGTGCGCGCCATCAACAGGGTGACCATCAAGGGCAGCATCATCAATGTGGTGCTGCTGATATTCAAGTTTGTCGCCGGCATCGTGGGCGGTTCGGCTGCGATGATAGCCGATGCGGTGCACTCGCTGTCGGACTTTCTGACCGACGTGGTGGTGGTGGTCTTCGTAAGGCTGGGCAGCAAGCCCGAAGACGGAGACCATGACTACGGTCACGGCAAGTATGAGACGCTGGCGACGGCAGCCATCGGCATGGCGCTGGGCGTGGTGGGCGCAATGCTCTGCTATGGTGGCGCAGACAAGATAGTGGACGCCATGAGGGGCGAGGCGCTCGAGCAGCCGGGGTGGATAGCTCTGGCGGCAGCGCTGATGAGCATAGCGCTCAAGGAGTGGGCTTACCGCTTCACGGTAAGCGTAGGCCGACGGTTGGACTCGCCCGCCGTGGTCGCCAACGCATGGCATCACCGCTCTGACGCGCTCTCGAGCATCGGCACAGCCATAGGCATCGGCGGCGCCATCATCCTGGGCAGCCGCTGGGCTGTGCTCGACCCCATCGCCGCCGTGGTGGTGAGCGTCTTCATCATGCGCACCGCCTATACACTGGTGGGCCAGTCGATGGGCGAGCTGCTCGAGAAGAGTCTGCCCGAAGACATGGAGCGGCAGATAGCCGACATCGCCAGCGAAGAGCCCACGGTGAGCGCCATCCACCATCTGCGCACGCGCCGCATAGGCAGCCACATCGCCATCGATATGCACGTGCGCATGCCGGGAGCGCTCTCGCTCTACGAAGCCCATCAGCACGCCACCAACATAGAGCAGCGGCTGAGGGAGCGGTTTGGCGAGGAAACGTATATCAATCTGCACGTGGAGCCGGTCAAGGTCAACGGCGAATATGTGAAGCCATAACGCAGCCCCATACAACAAGAGCGGGGAGGCATGCCATAGACAGGCACGTCTCCCCGCTCTCTTTGTATGGGGCAGACCGCTTAGCGGAGCACGCCGTTGACCCGCTCGACGACGAGGGGTGCCGACACCTGGATGTGGGCTTTCAGCCGGGCATCGCGGGCATTGGCGCCAATCTCGAGGGTATAGTCGCCGGCATCGAGTACCCATGCGTTCTGCGCCTCGTCGAAGCAGGCGAGGTCGCGCTGGGTGATGGTGAGACTGAGGGTCTCGCTCTCGCCGGGCTGGAGCGTGCGGGTCTTGCCAAAGGCGACGAGCTGATGGCGCAGCGAGCGCACGGGGGCATAAACCTGTACCACCTCCTTGCCGGCGCAGGTTCCAGTGTTGGTGACCTTGACGCTGAGGGCGAAGTTGCCATCGGCCTGGGCGCGGCAGACGGCGTCGCTGTAGGCGAAGGTGGTGTAGCTGAGTCCGAAGCCAAAGGGATAGGCCACAGGGCGGTTGAAGGTGTCGAAGTAGCGGTATCCCACGTACATACCCTCAACATAGTCTACGTAGTGTACGTTCTTAATGGCCGGTGTACGCGGTATCTTGGGGTAGTTACCGATAGCTTTGGGGCCGTGGTAGTCGTAGGGGAAGTTGTCGTGGGTGCTGCAGTCTTCGTAGCGCAGAGGGAAAGTCATGGTCAGGCGGCCCGAGGGACACACCTTGCCGGTGAGCACGCGGCATACGGCGTCGCCGGCTTCCTGTCCGGGCAACCACGAGAGCACCACTGCGTCGGCAAGCGAGCGCCAGGATGCCACCTCGACCACGCCCGACACATTGAGCACCACTATCACGCGCTTCCGGGCGGCGTGGAAGGCTCGGCTCACCTGGGCTATCAGCCGATGTTCGACGTCGGAGAGCAGATATTCTGTCGCATGCAGGCGGTCGGCTCCCTCACCACAGCTGCGGCCGATGGTGATGATGGCGACATCATCGGTCTGGGCGCTGCGGGCTATCACAGCCGAGTCGATGGTGAGCTCGGGGATGGCGGCGTAGCCCAGCGGGTCGTAGGCGCGGGCTGCGATGGTATCGCGGATGATGCGCTGGTAGGTCTGTGCCACGTCGGCATTGGTCTCGACGCCCACATTGGCAAATCCCTCAAGGAGATTGACGGTGTAGGGGGTCTTGACATTGCCCGAGCCGGTGCCGACGGAGATGAAGTTGTAAGAGGAGACGCCAAACATGCCCACGCGCCGGGTCTCCTTGGCGAGGGGCAGGGTCTGGTTATGGTTCTCGAGCAGCACGATGCCTTCCTCGGCAGCCTCGCGCGACTTGATGGCGTGGGCTTTGAGGTCGGGGTTCTCGCTATAGGTGCGGGGGGTGATGCGCTCGGTGCGGGCTACAAACTGGAGCATGCGGCGGGCACAGCTGTCGAGGGCGGCCACAGAGAGGGTGCCGGCCTTGACGGCGGCCTTGATCTCCTGACGCTGCTGGGCGGTGCCGGGGGCAAGCAGGTCGTTGCCAGCCCATATCTCGCGGCCGGAGTCGCGCCATCCGGGGGCAGCCCAGTCGCTCACCACGAAGCCGCGGAAGCCGAAGTCGCCGCGGAGGATGGTGGTGAGCAGGTCGCGACTCTCCATACACTGCTGGCCGTTGATCATATTGTACGCACTCATCACCGACCAGGGATCGCTCTCACGCACGGCTATCTCGAAGGGCTTCAGGTAGAGCTCGCGCAGGGGTCGCTGGGCGATGCGCACATCGACATCCTTGCGGTTGGTCTCCTGGTTGTTCACGGCAAAATGCTTGAGGGTGGCGCCGACATGCTGGCTCTGGATGCCACGCACAAAGGCTGCCGCCATCTTACCGGTGAGGAGCGGGTCTTCGGAGTAGTACTCGAAGTTGCGGCCTCCGAGCGGGTCGCGGTGCAGGTTCATGCCCGGGCCGAAGATGAGGTCGAGCCCGTATTCATGGGCCTCGTTTCCGATGGCCTCTCCCACCTCATAGATGAGGGGCTGGTTCCACGACGAGGCAAGGGCGGTGCCGATGGGGAAGCCGGTGTGGTAGTAGCGGCGGCTCTGGCCCTCGCGCATGGTATCGATGCGGAGTCCGGCAGGACCGTCGGTGAGCGCGGTGGGCGGGATGCCGAGGCGGGGGATGGGCGAGGTGGTTCCGGCAGCACCGGGCACGAGCTTCTTGGTGTTGCCATAGCCGGTGAAGGTCTCATTGCCGGCGCCCACGACGATGTTGATCTTCTCGTCGAGGGTCATGTGGGCGAGCACGTCATCGACATTGTCGCGGGTGAGCTGCGGCGCCTTGCCGCAGGCCACCATGACGAGAGCGAGCGCCATGGCGCCCATGCTCAGAGGGGTGAAGAGCTTACGTTTCATTGCTTGGAGTTATCGTAGATTTGTCCGTTCGTCTTGCCAAAGGGGTAAGAGATGTTCTCAAACTTGACATTCGAAGCGTCGTCGAGAACGAAGGCAGGACGGAAGTCGTCATTGCGGAGCAGGAGGTTGACATTGCGGAAGGTGACGCCATCGGCATGGCGCACGTAGAAACCGTAACAGGGCAGCTCGCCAAACATATCAAACTCGGGATAACGGTTGATCTGCTCGGGTATCTTGCTGAGCTCGCCCATGGTGAGGTAGCGCAGACCCTTGTCGGCTCCACCGGGGTAGATGATGGTGACATTGTCGATGAGCACATTGCGCACCTTGACGCCGGGGATGCCCACGATGCTCGAAGGCATGGGGTTGCGCATGGTGTTGGTGATGGGGCCGCGCAACTTATAGCCTACATCGGGGCGCTCGAAGGGAACTTCGCACACCATGTTGCGGATGGTCACACCATCGACGATGCCGTCGCGGCGGTCGGCCTGGCGCTTGCCGAGGCGGATGAAGATGGGGTTGCCGGTATTGAGAGCGTGGATATTCTCAACGAGCACGTTGCGCACTTCGCCGCCGTCGACAGCCTCGATGGCTATGGCAGAGCGGAAGGTGTTGCTGACCTTGATGTCACGGATGGTAATGTTCTTGAAACCACCGGCAGAGTTGGTACCGAACTTGATGGCCGACGCCGAACTCTCCACAGCGCAGTTGTAGACCTGGATGTCGTCGCAGGCGAGCTCGAGCTTGTCTGACTTGAGGCAGATACCGTCGTCGGCAGCATCGACGTGGCTGTCGCGGATGATGACATGCTGGCAGTCCACGATGTCGATACCGTCGTTGTTCCAGTAGGCGCGGTTGAGCACATCCACGCGCTCGATGAGCAGGTTCTTGCACTGGAAGAAGACGAGTCCCCAGCAGGCGCCGTTGCGCAGATGGAGTCCGCTCACCTCGATACCGTCGCAGGCATTGATGGTGAAGAGGTTGGGGCGCATGGCCTCGCGTGGGCGGTTGAGTCGGTCAAAGTAGTTGGGGTCGGGGCGCACGCCAGCCTTGTGCAGGCTGTCGATGGCGAGAGCCAGCTCGCAGCCGCGGGCGTCGATGGTGCCCTCGCCGGTGAGCTTGATGTTCTTGGCTTGGTATGCCTCGATGAGCGCGAGGCTCAGATAGTTCCACTTCTTAGGGTCGCTGCGGTCGGCGCCCTCCTTGGTGATGTCGATGTAGTCATAGGGATTGGTACTGCCCAAGAGGGTGGCGCCGCTCTTGAGGTGGAGCTCGATATTGGAACGCAGCTCGAGGGTACCGATGACATAGTTGCCGGGCTCGAAGACGATGGTGCCGCCGCCCTTACGACTCAGGTCGTCGATGGCGCGCTGGATGGCGGGAGTGTTGACGGTCTGACCGTCGGCTACGAGTTTGAGACCCGTAGAGCTCACGGTCTTGGCAGCTTCGGCCACAGTGGCAACGAGCATCATGGCTGCCACGAGAATATAGTTACGGTATTTCATAATGTTTGCTATGGGCAGCGTCTGCCCGATGATAGTTGTGGTTGTTATTTATGTCTATATAAGTATATGTAGATTAATCGTGACGATGGCACTTGCCACAGTGCTTGGGCTCGGGCAGAGTGATGTTGACTCCCTCGTCCTTGTAGCCATTGACATTGACCTGGCAGATGGCGGGACGGAAGTCGCGGTCGCGCAGGGTGAGGTTGACATTGCGCAGGGTGATGCCCTCGACGTGGCGCAGGAAGAAGGCCCAGGCGGGGAGCTCGCCAAACATGGTGAACTCAGGGTAGCGGTCGTAGTTTTCGGGAACCTCGGGCGCCTTGACATAGGCCATACCCTTGTCGGCACGACCGGGAGCGCTGATATTGATGTTCTCGAGCACCACGTTCTCTACAGGATGACCGGGCCAACCGGTGATACTTGAGGGGAAGGGGTTGTGGAAGTAGCTTACCTCGGGGCCGCGGATATCATAGTCGGTGTCGGGACGGCCGAAGGCGAGCTCAACATCCATATTGCGCAGGGTGATGTTGCGGATATAGCCCTGGTCGTTCTGGGCACGATTGCCCAACTTGACGAAGATGGCGTTGCCGGTATTGGTTGCCTTGAGACCGTCGACTACGATGTTCTCTATCTGCGAACCGTCGACGCTCTCGATGGCGATACACGAGCGGAAGGTGTCGATTACGCGGATGTTGGTAATGGTGATGTCGCGGAAATTACCCCAAGTGGCAGTGCCGAACTTGACAGCCGAGGCAGAGCTGCGTATCTCGCAGCTGTCGATGACGAGGTTCTGGCTTACGCCGCGCTTGTGGTAGCTCTTCAGGCAGATGCCGTCGTCGGCGGCATTGATGCGGCAGTTGGTGATACGCGAGTCGCGGCAGTCGGTCATGTCGATACCGTCGTTGTTCCAGTAGGCACGGTTGTAGACATCGAGGTGATGGAGATTCATATTGGAGCAGAGGTCGAAGGAGAGACCCCAGCAGGCGCTGTTGCGCAGATGGAGGCCGGCGATTTCGACTCCGTCACACTCGGAGAAGAAGAAGAGCTTGGGACGCATGATCTCACTGGGACGACGCAGACGCTTGCTGTAGTTGGGGTCACTCTTCACGCCACATTTCACGAGCGAGTCGATGGTGAGCGCCAGCTCCTGACCCTGTCCGTCGATGACTCCCTCGCCGGTGAGGGCGATATTGCGGGCACCCTGGGCGAGCACGAGGGCATACTTGGAGTTGTCCTTGCGCACCACGTCGCCGTCGCCCATCACCTGCAGCTGGTAATAGTCATCGGGATTGGTGCTGCCCAAGAGCACGGCTCCGCGCTCGAGGTGAAGCTCTACCCCACTCTTCAGCTGGATGGCCCCGGTGAGGTAAAGGCCCTTACTGATTGACAACTTGCCACCGCCCTTCTTAGACAGACGGTCGATGGCGTTCTGGATAGCTTCGGTGTTAAGGGTCTTGCCATCGGCAACGAGCTTGAGCGACGCCGAGGTAACCACTTTGGCGGCGCTGAGGCTGAGCGACAGCATCGCCATGAGGATGAATGATACGGTCTTCTTCATGATAAGGCAAAGATAGCAAAAAACAGAGTGACACACAAAAAGTTTAGCATTAATTCGTGTTATTTTTTCAATCATTCAAGTAATTACTGGGCAGGGCGAGGGAAGGACTGACTACGGACTGCCTGATTTTGAGCATCTGAAGGGGTAATGTGAGGCAAATCTGATACCACCTACATCACATCTCCCCACCCCCAAGCTCAAGGATATGACAAAGCCCGAAACCTGCAGATGGTTTCGGGCTTTGTTGGTTCTCTTGGTGAGAGGCGGCAGACTATTTGAGAGTCAGCTCAACGATGGTGTCCACACCCTTGGGCACAGCGGGGAGCTCGAGGGTCACGCCCTCAGCGTTCTTGCTGACACGCACCTTCTGGTGACCGTCAAACATACGCGCACTGGCCACACGGCGTTCGGTGAGGGGGAGGAAGAGGGCACGGTCCTGGCAGTTCATGATATGCACATAGAGGGTGTTGCCCTTCTGGGTGGTAACGCCCCAGTCATGGGGACGCACGATGCCACCGCGGGTGCCGTAGATGGTCTCGCCATAGCGGCCCATCCAGTCACCAATAGCCTTGAGGCGCTCGACAGCCTCTACGGGCAGCTTGCCGTCGGGGCGGGGACCGATGTTGATGACATAGTTGGCATTGTTGCCGGCAGCCTTGATGATGTGCTGGATGATATATTCAGAGCTCTTGTACTTCTTGTCGGTGATGTCGTAGCCCCAGACCTTGTTCATGGTCATCACAGTCTCCAGAGGCAACTGTCCTATCACCGTTCCCTTGGAATAACCGGCTGTGTTCTGACCGGGCAGGTCCTGCTCAAAGGTTTGCAGGTCTTCGCCGGGCTTGGGGGCCTTGTGGTGGTTGTTGGCCACGAGACAGCCGGGCTGCAGGCGGTGGATAAGGCTGTACTGCTCGTCGAGACGCCAGTCAAACTTGGGGTTGTTCTTCTGGTCCCAGTAGCCGTCAAACCAGATGGCACCGATGGGGCCATAGTTGGTGAGCAGCTCGGTGAGCTGGTGCTTCATGAAAGCGAGGTAGGAGTCATAGTTGTACTGGTCCTTGGGCTTGCCGATACCCATACCGCTCCATCCCTGAGGATAGTCGGGGCGCGACCAGTCTACATGAGAATAGTAGAGGTGGAGCTTGATGCCATACTTCTGACAGGCATCAGCGAGCTCTTTGAGAACATCACGGTGGAAGGGGGTACCATCGACGATGTTATAGTTATTGGCCGATGTCTTGAACATCGAGAAGCCATCGTGATGACGGGTGGTAAAGGTGACGTAGCGGGCACCGGCGGCCTTGAACGCCTTGACCCATTCCTCGGCGTCGAACTTGGAGGGATAGAAACCGTCGGCCAGGTGGGTATATTCCTTATAATTAATGTTGCGGTTACTCATCACCCACTCGCCGTTGCCGAGCATGGAGTAGAGTCCCCAGTGGATGTAGATGCCAAACTTGTTGTCCTGGAATTCGGTACGGGCCTTGAGGATTTCGGGCGAAGCCTGATACTGAGCCGAGGCGGTAAGGCTTGCCACCATCAGCAGGAGTAGTGTTGAAATTTTCTTCATGACATTGATGATTGTTATAACGCACACAAAGTTAAGGATTTTGGCTGAAAGAGCCAAACGAATGTCCGCTTTTTAGCTGTCCGTCCCCCAAGATTTTGAGAGCCCCGCCATAGACCGAGGACAGACAAATAGAGTAATGCAGGATAATGGGATGCAATGTAGAGACGATTAGTATTAACCGAGCATAACGCCTGCGGCTAATCGCAACTCCTTCAGAGTAGCTATAATAGTTGTGCTGCTACCCAGGGTAGCGGACTACGCCCGCAACCCTGGGCTGGGAAAGCGCAACTCCTACAGAGTTGCTGCTGCTGACAAGCTCCACAACAAAAGGGACCAGCAGCGTACCCCACCCCAGTCTTCCCAAGAGGGTAAATAGCGATTTGACACCCGACAACGGCATAGGCAGTACGCCGCAGACGGTACGCATCACCGGCAACTGTGAACCGAATGCCACCGGCGCGGCGCAATGCGACGCGGAAAGGTAATGGAGTTGCGATTACATAGCCCAAGGTTGAGGTGCGGAGTTGATTTACCTTGGTCAATGATATAGGCAGTACGGCGCAGACGGTACACATCACCGGCAACTCTAAACCGAAGGTCACCGGCGCGGCGCAATGCGATGCGGAAAGGTAATGAAGTTGCGATTTCATAGCCCAGGGTTGAGGTGCGGAGTTGTTTTACCTTGGTCGATGATATAGGCAGTACGGTGCAGACGGTACGCACCCCCGGCAACTCTGTAGGAGTTGCGATTTCACAGCCCAGGGTTGAGGTGCGAAGCGCCTCAACCCTGGGTATTGGTACAAAAAGGGTAGCAACGCTGAACCGAAGGTCACCGGCGCGGCGCTTTGCGACGCGGAAAGGTAAAGTGTTGCGTTTAGCCGTAGGCGTTACCTCCAGCAGGATAATGGAAAAAAAGGTGTAGACGATTAGTATTAACCGAGCATAACGCCTTCGGCTAATCGCAACTCCTTCAGAGTAGCTATAATAGTTGTGCAGCTACCCAGGGTAGCGGACTACGCCCGCAACCCTGGGCTGGGAAAGCGCAACTCCTACAGAGTTGCTGCTGCTGACAAGCTCCACAACAAAAGGGACCAGCAGCGTACCCCACCCCAGTCTTCCCAAGAGGGTAAATAGCGATTTGACACCCGACAACGGCATAGGCAGTACGCCGCAGACGGTACGCATCACCGGCAACTGTGAACCGAAGGTCACCGGCGCGGCGCAATGCGACGCGGAAAGGTAATGGAGTTGCGATTACATAGCCCAAGATTGAGGTGCGGAGTTGATTTACCTTGGTCAATGATATAGACAGTACGGCGCAGACGGTACACATCACCGGCAACTCTAAACCGAAGGTCACCGGCGCGGCGCAATGAGACGCGGAAAGGTAATGGAGTTGCGATTTCACAGCCCAGGGTTGAGGTGCGAAGCGCCTCTACCCTGGGTATTGGTACAAAAAAAGGTAGCAACGCTGTAAGTGTTGCGCTTAGCCGTAGGCGTTACCTCCAGCAGGATAATGGAAAAAAAAGGTGTAGACGATTATTATTAACCGAGCATAACGCCTTCGGCTAATCGCAACTCCTTCAGAGTAGCTATAATAGTTGTGCAGCTACCCAGGGTAGCGGACTACGCCCGCAACCCTGGGCTGGGGAAGCGCAACTCCTACAGAGTTGCTGCTGCTGACAAGCTCCACAACAAAAGAGACCAGCAGCGTACCCCACCCCAGTCTTCCCATGAGCGTAAATAGCGATTTGACACCCGACAACGGCATAGGCAGTACGGTGCAGACGGTACGCACCCCCGGCAACTCTGTAGGAGTTGCGATTTCACAGCCCAGGGTTGAGGTGCGAAGCGCCTCTACCCTGGGTATTGGTACAAAAAAGGTAGCAACGCTGAACCGAAGGTCACCGGCGCGGCGCTTTGCGACGCGGAAAGGTAAATTGTTGCGTTTAGCCGTAGGCGTTACCTCCAGCAGGATAATGGAAAAAAAGGTGTAGACGATTAGTATTAACCGAGCATAACGCCTTCGGCTAATCGCAACTCCTTCAGAGTAGCTATAATAGTTGTGCAGCTACCCAGGGTAGCGGACTACGCCCGCAACCCTGGGCTGGGAAAGCGCAACTCCTACAGAGTTGCTGCTGCTGACAAGCTCCACAACAAAAGGGACCAGCAGCGTACCCCACCCCAGTTCTCCCAAAGGGCTTACAACTACAACCCACATCGCCGACACCATGTCCACAGAGGACACGATGTCGGCGATGCCTATATATATTAATAAGGTGTAACCCTTACTTCACTACCTTATGGCCGTTGATGATGTAGACGCCGTGGGGGAGCGAGCTGGCGTCGGTGCCGAGATAGACACCCGAGAGGGTGTAGATTCCCACCTTGGCGGGACGGGCAGAGGGAGTGTAGACATTGTCGATACCCGACTCTACGCTGGTCTGGATTTCAACCTCATCGAGGAAGAGACGGCAGGAGTTGAAGGTGAGCTGAGTCTTGCCCGATGCTCTCAGCGTGGTGCTGCAGTCGGTCCACTGGCCTTCGGTCAGGTTGAAAGTACTGGTCGACAGCGTACCGTTGCTGGTAGAGAGGGTGAGCGTATTGCTGTTGTTCTTGTCGAAGGGAGCAGCCTTGAACTTGATGGTGACAGGCGTGTTGGCGTCGACATTGAATGAAGGACTCGTCAGATCATAGGTGCCTGACGCCTTGCCATTGCGACCTACGACGGCACACTGATAAGCGCCCTTGAGGGTCATATCAGCATCCCATCCTGTAACATCGGGTTCGAAAGTACCATTGGCAAAGTTTCTTGCCATCAAAGTGCTGGCGGGCTTATAGAAGCCATTGTCGTCGTTGGCACCGGTACCGAGACAGCGGTCGAAGGTCTCCTTGAGCAGATAGCCTTCCTGAGAAGCGCCGTTGTTGAGGTTGGCAAAGTTGAACGAAGCCAGACCGCCCGAGCAAGACATCTTGCTGATGAGGATGTTCATAAGCATCCTGCCGTTGTTGTCGTTATACACCACACAGGCCGGACTGGTGTTATTGCCCAGACTGTTGTGTCCGCCATAGGGCCATGCGTCGCCCGCCTCTGTTTCACCGCTCTTGACATTGTCAGCAGGGATGATGGTGATGCGCTCGTGGTCGTTGCCTCTATCAGGAGTATTGGGGCAGTTCCACTGCCAGAGAGTAGGATTATAGTCGATATGATTGATCATAATGCCCGAAGACGCGATATACTTGTCCCAACCTTCCTGCTGACGGTTCTCGATGAGATAGTACTCATTGCTGCTGCCGGGGTTGGTCACCTTGTAGACTTCGCCACCCTTGGCAGTGGTCTTCAGGTCCTTGACGCTGCAGGTAAGAGTTTCAGAGAGGTCAACGGGCTTGATCCATCCGCCGACCATCTTCTCGTAAGCGGTGTAGCCGGCAGGACAATACTCGTTGCCATTGTAGCTGCCCGAGCACATGAGGTCCCAGGTGCCCATGCCATACCAGGTGTTGCTGGTACCAGAGTTGCCGCGGGTGTCATACATGTCGGGATAACCCAAGCAGTGGGAGAACTCGTGGCAGATGGTGCCGATGCCCATATAGCTGCTGGCACTGCGCAACTCGTTGGAGCAGGCGTAGACGCTGACTTTCTTGTTGCCATACTTCACGGGCGAAGCGAGCTGCCACTTGTGGGGCCATACGGTATCGGCGCCGCCACCAGTAGCCTCGCCACGGCCGGCATAGATGACATAGACTTCCTCGACAAAGCCGTCGCCGTCCCAGTCATAGGGCGAGAAGTCGAGGCCATCGGCATAAGCCTTGTTGCAGGCATCAAGTATCATACCACGGGCGTTCTGGTCGTTGCCGTTGACATTGCCACCATAAGAAACCTGCGAGCCGAGGGTATAGGGACCTACCACGTCGAAGGTGATGTTGAACACGCCACCGCTCTGGGCGCTGAAGTAGTCTGCCACGCTGCCTACAAACTTACCTTCTTTGAGACCTTTCTCATTGGCCACGCGGTTGTAGTAAGCCTGGGGGTCGTCCATCGTGAAAGCAACGTCAGAGAACTGGGCGAGGATAATGAGGCAACGCTTCTCGCCGGTGAAGTTGACACGCTGTGCCACCTTCTCTCTCCACGACTTGCGCTGCTTGCCCTGACTGCGGGCAGGCTCCATCTGGCTGCGCATGTTGGTGGCGTTGAGCTGCAGCTGCTGCATGTCTGCCACACGCAGCACATCGTTGCTCTCAAGGGTGTAACAGGCGCCGTTCTCGGCTTTCCAGTAACGCATAAACTCGTCGCCACACAGCTGTACGCGAACAGTCTTGCCATCGGCGGTCTTGAAGATGCGCCACACGCTTGGGTCGGCGGGGACGGCATGGACTGCTACTGTAGCTACCAACAGCAACAGTGCAGTAAGGAATCTTTTCATCATGATTTGAATTATTTTATTTGACATTTTTGTCGATAACGTGTTCATTAGCAAACTCGTATGCAAAAATAATTATTTTTTCCAACCTAACGGCTATCATCGGGCAACAAAATGAGGTCATGGCATAAAAAAAGATTGCCAGCGCTGTGCCGGCAATCTTTTTTATTGTCATTTCCGCATGAGTCATCACGCAGATTTCTGCTAATCGATTAGCGTACCATGGTAATTTTCTTGGCCGAGAACCATATATAACCCGTGAATGAACCGTCGGAACCGAAGATACCACCACACAAGACCTTGTCGGCATCGAAGGTGACAGTCTTGAAGTCTGCACTCCAGGTACCACCGATAGGCTCGGTAGTAAGATTTCTACCGTCTTGAGAGAAGAGACATACGTAGTTAGGAGCATTGCCAAGACCGAAGTCTACACCGTCGGCAAACTTGTAAGAACCCAGTTCGTCGAATGCCAATGAGCCCTGTTTGGTAGCCTTGTCGTAGTCATACTTGAGCACGGCCATTGTCCAGTCATAGCCCATCATGCCAGAGACATAGAGATAGTGGTTGTAGTCCTCGCTTTCCTCATCGCCGCCGGTCACGGTTACCGACCACTCCTTGGCAGCACCATTGGCGTCGACGCACTTCATCTTCCATACACCCTGGAGTTTCTCATAGAACTCAGAGTCGTTGTCACGAAGTACAACATTGGTAGAAGAGTTGGCGCCTACCTTGGCGCCATCGGCAGAAACGATATATACTTCGAAGGTACGGTTTTCATTGATTTCATCGTCATCGACGGTCTTGACTTCTACCTTGCCGGCACCGTCAGAGATGACGATGGTAGTATCGGTGACCATATAGTTGACGTCCTTCTTGGCAGGGTTGCTGCCCGACTCTCTCATTGACACATGTACACGCACGGGAGCTGTAGTCTCACCTTTGACAACGATAGGCACATTGAAAAGACCTGCACCTTCCTTGACCTTGACTTCTGTCTTGCCCATCTCGACGGTTACGTCGGCATTGGTGTTCCAGCTGGCATCATCGTCCGAGCAGGCCGCAAAGAAAGCGGTCACTGCAAGGAGCATAAACAATTTGATATATTTCATACTGTGATGTATTCTTTAATAGTTATACTGATTAATCGGCGTATCCGGGGTTCTGCTGAGTCTTCAGCTTGGGGTTGCTGTCTAGCTCGCTCTGAGGAATAGGCCATGTGTAACGATAGTCACCAGCCTTATAGGTAACGCTTGCGCTCTTCACGGTGATGATACCGTTGATACCCATAGCGGCAGGATAGTCGGCAGTACGGCTGAAGCCGAGACCCAGACGACGCAGGTCGCTCAGACGGAAGCCCTCGCCTACAAACTCAAGCTGACGCTGACGCAGAGCCGAGGTGAGCAGCTGCTCAGAGGTGAACGAAGCGGCCTGATAGTCCTCGATACGGTTCTTGAGGAAGGTGTTCAGATAGCTTGAGCCATCCACATTGGTGCGGGCAGCAGCCTCGGCAGCGATGAGGTACATCTCAGAGAGACGGAAAGGCTTGCACATGTTGACCAGGTTGTTAGCGCTACCGGTACGCAGTGAGCTGTTGCCGGGGAACTTGACAAACTGGTACAGAGCATAGGTGCTACCCTCGACCTTTACACCCTCGTTGACCTCGAAGAATGTGTCGAAGCGCACGTCGCCTTCAACAGCAAAGGTATTCAGAGTGGCGTAGGTGGGGATGTAGTCGCAAGTCTGGTTGTCGGAAGAGATGTAAGCACCACCTACCGAACCGCCAAGCTCAGTATTTGACATGAAGGGGCGGAAGATCACCTCGGTACCGGCGTCATTGGTCCAGAGCTTCTTGTAATCGGCAATGGTGGTAAGAGTATAGGCACCGTTGGTGATTACGTCCTTGGCCTTGGCAAGAGCTGTGGGATAGTCGCCCTTGACGAGAGCCACACGAGCCATCATAGCCTCTACGGCAAACGAAGATACGTAAGCGGCGTTGGGCTTGAGCAGGTCGGCTACATCACTGGCACCGCTGGCCTCGTATGCCTTGATGCCGTCGTAGGCATTGGCAAGGTCGGTCTCGATGAGACTGAAGGTCTCTGCCAATGTGCTGCGGTCGGGATAGTAGGACGCATTGGATGTAGGATAGTAGACCGTCTGTAGGGGCAGACCAGAATGCTCTGCCTCGGGATTGGTCTGTGTGTAAGACTGGCAGAAGTGGTCGGCCAGGAAGAAGTAAGCATAGGCACGGGTAAACGAAGCCTCTGCGCGATAGCGTTTGATGGCAAGCACCTGGGCATCGGTAAGACCCTCCTGACCCAGCAGCTTGTCGGCCTCTTCCATCAGCTTGTTACAGTTCTTGATGACGCTGTAGCAGCTACCCCACATGCTCTCGATTTCGCCGGTAGAAGCGAGGATGTTACCGCTGTTGAGCTCACCGTTACGGTTACCGTTGCTCAACAAGCCCACAAACTCGTCGGCTACCAGGTCGGGCTGGTAGAGCCAACCGCCGGAAGTAAGACCGCGAAGATTGCTGTAGAGGATGTTACGGAACTGATAGAGGTCCTTCTCGTTGCGAATTGCGGACTGGTCGTCGAGAGCTCCGAAGGGCTTCTGGTCCATGCTACATGAAGTAACGAACAATGTCGCAAGCAACATCAGTGAAAAATATATTTTTTTCATATTCTTTTCCATTTATCGTGTTATATTGTTAGAATGTAACTTCGGCACCGAGCACGAACTGGCGGGTGTTAGGATAGTTGAACTTAACCAGGTTGATATCGGGCTCTGGGTCATAACCAGAGAACGAAGTAATGGTGAAGAGGTTACGAGCGATACCAAATACCTTGAAGCCCTTGACATAGCGCAGAGGAGCAAGCCACTTCTTGGGCAGGTCGTACTGGAGGCTCAGGGTCTTCATACGCAGGAATGAAGCGTTGTCGAGCAGATTGTCGTCGAGCATGGTCACGTTGTATCCAGCAGCAGGGATATCGGTAATCTGACCGGGCTTGGTCCAGATGTTCAGCATCTTGGTCTGCTGGTTCCATGAAGTAGCGTTGGCGGGGTTGGCGGTGAAGACTTCCTCGTTCATCAGCAGGTACTTGCCGTTCTGCCAAGCGAAGTCAGCGATGATGGCAAAGCCCTTCCAGGTGAAGTTGGTACCGAAACCACCAATCCAGGGGGCATAACGGTTCTTGCCAGTCCATACAGTACAGTTCTCCTCGCTGAAGGTCTTGGTGATGTTGCCATCCTTGTCGTACCACATGGGGGCACCGTCGCGTGGGTCAACGCCTGCACGGCGGGGCAGATAGAACTCACCATAGCTGCGGCCTACCTCATAGCGTACACCGGTATTGGCGATGGTATAGTTGTCACGACCGGCAAAGAGCTCGGTGATTTCGTTCTTGTTGTAACCTACGTTGGCCTTGAAGGTCCAGCGCATGTCGCGAGTCTTGATGATGTCTACATCGACGTCGGCTTCAAATCCCTTGTTGACCATCGAACCTACGTTACCCACACCAGCAGAGAAACCAGTGGTGAAAGAGTAAGGAACGTCCATAATCATATCGGTACTCTTGTTCTTGTAGAGGTTGATGTTGACACCCAGACGGTCAAAGACGCGGGCATTGATACCGAAGTTGAGCTTGTCCACCTTCTCCCAAGTCAGCATATAGTTGGCAGCCTGTGCGATACCCAGAGTGGTCTGGCCGTTGTAGAGCGAACCCTGGCCATAGAGACCGAAGTACTCGTAGGCACCAGGACCTGCGTCACTACCGGTAGTACCATAGTTGAGACTCAGTGAGGCATCGTTGAGCCAACTTACGTCCTTGAGGAAGCTCTCCTTCTTGGCATCCCACTTCACACCGAGTGACCAGAAGGTACCCCAGCGGTGGTCGGGAGCAAACTTAGAGCTACCGTCGCGACGGATAGAGCTGTAGAAATAATACTTCTCCTTGAAGTTGTACTCCAGAGTGGCGAAGAGTGAGTTGGCAACAACCTTGGTCTGAGCGTCCTCGAGGTCAGAGAGGGCAACGTTAGTACCGCTGGTGATGTTCATCAGACGGGCATCGGCATGACCTGTTGCGAAGGCACCAAACTGCCAGTCCTTGGTGATGCGGGTTTCCTCACCGACCAGCACGTCGATGTTGTGGTCGCCAAAGCCCTTGCGGTATTCAGCAGTGTGGATGAGGTTGTACTGATAAGAAGAGGTATAACGGTTCTGTACGGCACCGGTATTCATCGAGCCTACAGCGCCATCACCTACAATGTCGCCCATAGGAGTCCGGAAAGTCTCCCAAGGCAGGTTGCGGTTGTCGAGGGTCTGGTTGACCAGCTCGAGCGACTGCTGGGCGGTCAGGGTAAGACCGTCGATAGGAGTAAGCACCTCATTGAGTGAAGTGTTGAGGGTGATACGCTTGCGGAAAGAGCGACGGTATCTGCTGTCCTGCTCCATGGTCTTCATACCAGAGTAGTGCAGATAGTCGGCCTTGGCGCCCTTGATGAGCTTGCCGCTGTCGTCGAAGCTATAATAATAAGGTACGTCGAAGGGCAGAGCCTTACGGGCAAATACCAGAGGGTTGTTAGTATAAATGCTGCTGGCACTCTGCATGGCGCTCCATACGGCGTTCTGCTCGAAGTCCTGTACACCGATGTTGGCGCTGTAGCCCACCTTGAAGAACTTGTTCAGACGAGCGTTGATACGGGCATTGAGGACAGAGCGCTGCATAGCAGACTTCTCTACCAGACCCTGCTGCTTGTGGTGGTTGTAAGACATATAGTAGTTGACTGTCTGGCTACCGCCCTGCATGGTGGCATTGATATCATAAGTAGGAGCCGAGCTGCTCAGCACCTCGTCATACCAGTTGGTATTGAGGCCGTAGTTCTTGACCAGATTGCGGATTTCGTCGCTTACGGGCTGACCGATAATATCGCGGAACTGTACGTACTGCTCAGAGTTCATCATCTCTGCACCGTCGGAAGTAGGAGAAGAAACACCCCACTGGGCCTTGACACTAACCTGGGCGCTCTCGTTGTAACGGCCCTGCTTAGAGGTGATAAGGATCACACCGTTGGCAGCACGCGCACCGTAAATAGAAGTAGAGGCAGCATCCTTGAGCACGGTGATATTGGCAATGTCCTCAGGGTTGAGGGTGCTGAAGAATGAAGAGCTGATAGGTGCACCATCCAGAATGAAGAGGGGCTGGTTGCTGGTCTGCAGGAAGTTGACACCACGCAGACGGATTGTAGCTGTGGTCGAAGGGTCACCGGCTGAGCTGAGCACAGACAGACCAGAAACCTGACCGGCAAGAGCGTCGGTGAAGTTAGGGGTAACAATCTTGCCGAGCTTTTCAGAGCCTACAGTACCGATGGCACCTACAACGGCACCCACCTTCTTGGCCTGGCCGTAACCGGTAACCACTACTTGCTCCAATACATGACTGTCGGGGTCGAGCACGACCATCATGTTGGCAGAGGCTTTAAGACGCTTGGTAACCATACCGATGGATGAAAACTCGAGTTCAGCGTTCTTGCTGTTTACCACGAGCGAGAATTTTCCATCAATGTCTGTGGCGACACCAGTCTTGGTGCCTACGACTTTAACAGACGCACCAATTACAGGCTCGTTGTCTTCGCTGCTGACTACGGTACCTGTAACTTTTGTTTGTGCCAGCGCCATTCCTATGCTCAGGAAGAGGCAGGCAAAAAACATCGATAGTCTTTTTTCCATAAAATCTCTCTCTTTTAAATTAAAAACTATATTAACTATTATTATTATTTCATCCTCAATGACAAGTTTTCGGGGTCTTACCACCGTCTCCGGCAGCATTATGCTGACATTTTGGAAACCAAAAGCGCAAAAAACAATCCTTTAAGCACAACCTTAGAGCCGTTTTTAAGTCGTTTTGCAACTATATGTACGTGCAAAATTAATAGTATTAATGATAAATAGCAAAAATTATACAAAATATTATTACGGGGTTAACGTTTATTAACTATTAAAGGAGCTTTCAGATGATTTATATCAAGGATTGCGATTGCAGAAGATAACAAATTATAATTAGAAAGCCACAATATTTAACGGATTGTTATCGATAGTGGTATATTTAATCATTATTTATTCATCCGAGGTAATGTTAAAAACCTCAAACTGCCAAATCAGCGTTTTCGAGTTGGCTTATAGCATAGTAGGAGGGCTACCCCGCGTCCGTTTCCCACCACGTCCACCCCTTTTCCTCCCGCATTTGCAAGCAGCGGGATGATTGTTGTGATGGCGGAGGTTGGCGACACCCACACCGAGACCTATGCAAAAAGTCCCGAGCACAGCCTAATGACGCCCGAGCACATCGAAAACCCGATTTCGTGGTGTGAAATGGTGATTGCAAGCCAGGATATCCATTATGCAAGCTACGAAATGACGATTTCACACCGTGAGCGTCGTTTTACGATGTACATTGACGGGATGGGGCAAGACAATAAAAGATACAAAAAGCCGATGGCGTCTTCTGAAGGCTCCGCCTTAGTGGCGCTGACGGCATCGGCAGGAGGAGAGGCCCCTCCCCTAACCCTCCCCAAGGGGCGGGAGTTCATACTTGGTGTGTTTAAGGCGTTTAGATAAAACTCCTTCCCCTTGGGAAATACTGGGATGGCCCCAAGCGGCATCTTCTACATCCATGGACACGAACAACATATCCCTCATGACGAACACCACGTAAGCAGCGGCAACTCCTACATCCATGCACACGAACATTATACCCACCATGACGAAACCGTCGTAAGCAGCGGCAACTCATACATCCATGCACACGAACATTATACCCTCCATGACAAAACACACATAAGCAGCGGCAACTCTGTAGGAGTTGCGTTTCCCCAGCCCAGGGTTGCGGGCGAAGCACGCTACCCTGGGTACGCGCCCCCACTAACCTTGCTACTCTGTAAGAGTTGCGATTAGCCGTAGGCGTTATTCTCAATCTTATGGTTTCCGCCTGCCCAGTGCTTGCAGATAGCCTGCTGCGGGTAACGCCTTCGGCTAAACGCAACTCCTACAGAGTTGCTATCCTTTTTCGCATCAATACCCAGGGTAGAGGCGCTGCGCACCTCAACCCTGGGCTATGAAATCGCAACTCCTACAGAGTTGCCAAGGGCGCGCGCCATCCACAATGGGCCACTTATATCATTGCCATCCCCTTGCAGCATCAACGAATGGAGGACGACAACCACAGCGATACCCCCAACCGCCCCACTCCACCTTATTATATATATAGGGCGCACCTCTCTGCCCACCCTGGGGCACGAAAAAGCCCCAGACCGGGTGGGGCCGGGGCTCTTGATGAAATATGAGAGACTTAATTCAACAGTCTGAACTTCTGGGCTACATTCCACTTCACGACGAGGGGCTTTGCCTCCTTGCCGTTGACCACGGGGATGACGTGGATGCGGCGGGGGGCGTAGTGGCGGCGGGAATAGAGGGAGCTCACGTGTATCGACTTGCGCTCGTGGGGCTGGAGACGCACCATAGAGGGCATCTTGAGCACCGTATTGTTGGGCACACGCTTGAACTGGATGGTCATCGGCTTATCGGTGTCGTTGGCGAGCTTCAGCTCGAAGGTGTGGGTCTGCCCCACGGTCAACTCGGGAAACGGCAGCAGCTGCTGGTTCATGAAGAGGCCGTGTCCGTAGTCGAAGGGATGGTCTTCACGCACGGGGTGGACCATAGGCACGATGTTGGCCTTGACCCAGAGACGCACGTAAGCCGAACCGTCGTTGACGAGCACCACCACCTGCTTGACAAAGTTGCCCTGCTTGTGGTCGGGGTCGAGCGACACGGTGACCCGGGCTGTCTCGCCCGGACGCACGGCACGCTTGGTATAGTCGGCGACCATGCAGCCACACCACGTGTTGACTGCCGAGATGGCCACGGGACTCTTGCCGTTGTTGCGCAGACGGAAGACATGGACCACCTTACCGTCTTTCTCGTAGATGGTACCGAAGTCGTGGGTGCGCTCTACGGGCTTGAACGTCTCAAGAAACTGTGGTTCGCCCTGTGCCTGTGCCGTGAGTGCCGTGAAGAGTGAAAGTATGAGGAATAGCAATGATTTCATCATGTCATTATCCTTGGATTGTTAGGGAAGTATAGGGTGCCCACGCCCCAATCATGAGGAGGGGCACCCCTGTCAACGCTATCGATTGAACTGAATCAATCTTCTATGCATGTTCAGTCTACGAAGGTGAGTCCCCAAGTTGTGGAGACATAGCTTGCGCCCCATCCATAGTTGCCGTAGCTCCAACCCCAGTGGTTGGGATCGAGCGTCTGCTCTACCTTGACATAACGGGCATTGACAGCACCATAGAGTACATACCACTGGCTGCTCCAGCTCTCACGATAGGTGCCCTTGCCATTGACATCGCCCAGGTCTACCCAGTTGGCATTGTCCTCGCTCAGATAGAAGCGGAAAGACTTACCGGGAGAACAAGAGAGCTTGAAGGCACCCACCTTGTGTACGGCTCCGAAGTCTACGACAAACGAGGCATTGTCGATATTGAACTGAGAGAACTTCCATGTCGACAGTTTGAGTTCATCCTTATTGTAGTTGACGGCAGAGATACACTTCCAGGCGCTGATGTCGCTCACGGCTGTACCCAGCAGTGCTGTAGGATTGTCCTGGATGAGGCTCTCCTCGGTGGTCACCACGAGATAAGCCACCTGGCTGTCGAGGGTCACCTTGGTGCCGTTGGCATACTCAGCTACGAGTCGCAGCGGAGCCACATAGCCTGCCTCGGTCAGCGTCTGACCCAGCTCGGTGGGCAGCTCCACATGGAGTTGGGCGCCTTGACTTCCAGCAGCCACCGTGGCAGCTGTCACCTCGAGGGCACCAGCCACATTGGCGGGCAGTGACTTGTAGTTCTTGCCGTTCTCGGTGTTGTAGGCATCCACGAGGCTGTTGTCTACGGTAGCCGACACCTTCACATCACTGTCGAGCGCGAAGTGCAGGCTCACGTTATAGTCGGCCTTGACCTCGCCAAAGACTCCCACGGGAGTGCGCACGATGCTGCTCTTGGCTGAGTTTGAGCCTGCGAGATAGACCATATCGTTGGTGGTATGGATGGCTACATAGTAGACGCCCATCTCCTCGCTTGCCACCACGGGACGGTCGGTATCGAGGGACCCCTCCTTGACGGCGGTGAGTCTGAGGGGCACCACATACTCGGGCTCGGTCAGACGGGCACAAGCCTCGGCGGGGATGGTCACCTTGAGAGGTTCGGAGGCCACGTTGGCTCCGGCGCTGATGCCCGTCTTCTCCAGCTGGATGGCAGCGAGCACATCGGCAGGCACGGTGGTGGCCACGCCGTTATATTCCTTGTTATATTCAGATACCATTGTGGTGTCGGGGGCGGCACTAATGGTGATGCTGTCTGCCGAAGCATACTGCAGACGCGCCTTGACGTTGGCGGTGATGTCGCCGAAAGAGCCTACCGGTGTGTGGTAGACGGTACACTCGGTCACTTTGGCTACCGACTGGTCTACGTAGATGAGGTTGTTGTTGGAACCGTCTACATCGTAGGCCTCGTCGTCGCTACAGCCGCTGAGAGTGGCTGTTCCAAGGAACAGCACTCCACAGGCGATATATAATTTGTTCAGTTTCATTGATTGTAAGTTTTATCGGTTAGACGACACTGTATTAGTAGGGGCACTTATGATTGGGCACCCATGATGGTGAGCCACTCTTGGCCACGGCGTTGTATCCATGACCGGTCTGGTCGAGGATCGAACCGTCTTCCTGCTGGTCTGTACCGCAGAAGCGCCAGTATGCGATGAGTCCCGGTGTGTGGGGGTCTACATAGCAGATGTTGTTGAGCAGGTCGGCAGGAGTGCGGGCAACGTTCCATACGCGGAATTCACTTACGCGGCCGTTGAGATAGCGGCCTCCGGCAGAGTAGCCGATGGCGAAGGGACCGTTGTTGTCGCCGTATGAGGTTCCGTAATCATAGCTCCACACGAGCGAGATGTCGCCAGTAGCCTTGACAGGGTCACCCATAGGTTCGCCGTCGAGATACATGGTAATCTGAGAGCCGTCATAGACACAGGCAAAGTGGCACCATTTCTTGGTGGGGAAGTGGGTGGGGAATGTGGTGGGGTGAGCCGTTCCCTTGTCGGGCTTGTCCCAAGAGGGCGCACCGGTCTTGCCACCGGCGAGCTGCAGCTGGTCGGGGTCGCACGATACGTCGCCGAAGCGCAGCAGGAAGTTCTCCTCGCATCCCATCAGTGAAGAGATGTAGGGATTGGTGTGGCAGAAGTCGTTGACATATACTTTGCACTCCATAGTGAGCTGGGAGAGATGACCCAGGGCCTCGTTGTTGCGGAAGCCGGGAACCAGGAATGGCCTGCCGTTGATGTCGGCCACGTCGGTAGTGATGATGGGCACGAAGACGATGTATGCCACCGAGCCAGCCTCGAGCAGATTGCCATCGCTCTTGACGCGCACGGGCAGACAATAGTTCTTGCCTTCCTCAAACTGTGATGGATCGCCTATCATCAACTTGGCCTGAGATGACACAAAGTTACCCGGGGTGATGGTAACGTTGGCATCCTCGATGCTGTAAGCCGATGTGGGAGGCACGATGTAGCTCGAGTTGTTGGCCTTGTTGTAGGCGTCGAGCAGCTCGGGGGCAGCCTCAAAGGTGGCCGTGACGGGGGCGCTCACCTTGCCGGTGCAGGTGACAGAGAGGTCTACCTGGTCGGCGCCCTCAAAGCCCTTGCGTATGGTATTCTTCTGCATGGTGCCCGTGATGTAAACCACATCGCGGTAGTCGCCATTGCTCTCCTGACAGGCGGCGAAGACCAGGGCTACCATAGCCATCATAAATAATCTTATCTTATTCATAATCGTTGTTCTAAATCTTTATACTGTTACTAATCACGGTTTTAGTGGATAGCAGGGTTCTGGATTTGGATGCCGTGGCGCATATTGGCGTAGTTGCTGCATCCATAGCCAGTGTTGATATAGTCGCGGTGCATGAAGAAGGCACCAAAACCACCCTTGCGGCCAGTGCTGGGCTGATAGCGGGCATAATTGAGCAGCTGTCCGCACTCAGCAGCCTTCCAGTTGTCACCCACGTTCTCGGTATAGACCACCTTCTCGGTAGGACAGCCACTGAAGGGCACGCGACCGGGGCTTCCGCCATAGGTCTGGTTGACATACCAGTTGGTAAACTTATTGGTATTGCCGCTGGGGGCACTTCCGTAGTAGTCAATGCAGAGTAGCATGTTGGGGTTGCCCTTGATGGTAAATCCGTCGGGATAGGTAAAGGTGCTGTCGGGCGATGCCATGGGGCCGACGAACTGGCCTACATACTCCACGAAGTAGTCGAGGTTGCCACCGGAGAGCGGGTCGCCCTCAGGCTCATAGTCCATGTCGATACCGTCGAGTCCATTCTCAAAGATGGGACGCAGCAGGTCCTGGGCGTAGGCACGCATGGCTGCCTGGGGGTCGTTCTGCTTTACCCAGATAGAGTCGTAGAACTCTGGACGGGTGCGGATGCGGATGATGGTAGGTACCACGAGCCGGGTACCCTTGACTTCCTGCACATACTTCATCTCACGATATACCTCGGGCAGATAGTGAGTATCTACGTGGGTAGAGTCGTCAGAGGGGATGCCACCCCAGAGTGAGCAGATATCGAGCGAGTCGGGCAGACCGAGGAAGCGGGTAGCCAGCGAGGTGCTCTGGGTGTAGTCGGCGAACCATCCCCAAGCGATGGAATGGTCACTCTTCTTGTAGTCGCGCAAGTTCTTGTAATACTGCGGGCCGTAGGTGGTGGGGGCAACCACCGTGGCGTTCTCTACATCGGTATCGCATGAAGCAAACATGCAGGCGATGAGCAGCAGCGGCATAATATATTTCATTATTTTCATAGATGCTGTCATTTAGGTGATTAATGTTTAGGGTTCTTGTCCCACCAGAGTTTGGTACCGCCATTGTCGGGACCACCGAGCAGACCTACGGCAGCCTGTACATTAGCATTGTTGTTGGAATACTCAGAAGCGGGGAAGCGCAGACGACGAATCTGCAGATTGGTATTTACTGCGCCGTTGCTGGCGTTATGGTCTACGGTGAAGAGCTTGGGATAACCCGTACGGCGATACTCACTCCAAGCCTCCTGACCATCGGGGAAGATGGCGAGATACTTCTGGGTGATGATGCGCTCGAGCTTCTGCTCGGTCTGGGCGTTGTTGTCCCACTTGGGGGTGATGGTGCTCAGCGCCGAGGCGTCGCGACCGTTGCCGCTGTTGTCGGTGAAGGTGGCGGGCACGTTGTTGCTCTCCAGATAGGCATCGGCACCGCTCACGCCACGCTCCTGGAACGAAGCGCGTACACCAGCCTTATAGAGTTCTTCGACCGAGCTTGCGCCCATATCCCATCTGAGCTTGGCCTCAGCTCTGAGGAAGAAGCTCTCGGCTGCCGACATCCACTGTATGGCTGCATTTGACTCCACATTCGCTACCGATGTCTTGGCTGTATAGTCGCTCTGGTTGCGTATCTGCAGACCGGGATAGACGCCGTGGATGCCACCACCGTTGGCGGCTTCGGCGAAGTAGACCTTGGCACGAGGGTCGGCGTAGCCGTTGAGATAGCTGTCGATAGAGGCACCCATGCGCATATCGCCGAAGCTCTGGGTAACCTCCCAGATGGGGTTCAGGTAAGAGTACTTGGCATTGTTGGCATGAAGTGCAGTCTTCTCAAGGAAGCCCAGGCTGTTATCGATAGACTTCTGAGCCTCCTGCTTGGCGAGGGCCTCGTTGGCATAAGCCACGCGGAGAGCCAGACGCAGACGCAGGGTATTGGCAAACTTGACCCAGCTCTCTACATCGCCGCCGAAGACAAAGTCAAAGTTGGCGAGGAGCTTGGCAGAAGCCGATGCCTCATGATAGGAAGTGAGCACGTCGATGGCGTCGTCGAGCTCGGCAAAGAAGGCTTTGTACACATCCTCCTGGCTGTCGTAAGCCACATTGATGCCGGTACCGAAGCGGGTGTAGGGCAGCGGGCCATACATGTCTGCCAGACGGCTCATGCCGAATACCTTGACCACATTGCCCAGAGCTGTCACGGCAGCCGTACCGTTCTTGTCAGAGTTGGTCTTCAGCGAGAGCCAGGGCTGCATCAGATTGGTATAGGTGTCGTTGAAGGGCAGGTTTACCCACTTGTCGGGCATCAGATAATGGGCATTGTGCAGCGAGCCCACATCGTAAGAAGCCTTGATATTGGAGAAATAGCCAGAGAAGAGGCCGCCGGTGAGCATATCCTCTACCTGGTAATCGGCGCCCTTGTCCAGACCTACGATGAATACGTTGTGCTGCATCTGGGAGAAGAAGGCACCGGTATTCATATTGTCGTGGGTCATATCTTCTTCAGTAGCCGAGTTATGGTCAGTGTTCCACTTGTCAAACTCAGACGTACATGAAGAGAGCACTACGGCAGATGCCATGACGGCGAGACTGCCTGTGATGAATTTATTGAGTTTCATAATCGTTATAGGGTCTTTAGAAGTCAACTTTTACAGAGAAACCAAGATTGCGCAGGCTCGGCATCATGAAGTTGTCGATACCGGTGAAGTAGGTACCCGTACTGGCGGTGAGTTCGGGGTCGAACGGAGCCTTGCAGTAGAACATGAGCAGGTTGCGGCCGGTGAAGGCGAGGCGCAGGTTCTCTATCCAGGGCACCCACTTGCTGATGGGCAGACTGTAGCCCACAGAGAGTTCAGACAGACGCACGTTGGTAGCGCTGTAGATGTAGTATGCACCCACGCTGGGACCTATCTTGCTGTAGTAGTCCTGGGCAGGGATGCGGTAGCCGTTGACGAGTGCGCCACCCAGGTCGCGGGCCTCGGCTGTAGTCTTGCTGGCACCGAAGTAGTCCATGTAGCCCTGGGTAATGGATGATACCCGACCACCCACACGGGCACTGATGAGGAAGCCCAGGTCTATGCCCTTCCAGGAGAAGCTGTTGCGCCAGCCCATGTTATACTTGGGATTGACGTTGCCGGCATATACATACTTGCCTTCATCCACACCGGCGATGTTGCGTGAGGTGTAGTCGACGATGAGGTAGCCGTGCTCGTCCATCTTGGGGATGGTGACATAGAGGTCGCCCATAGAGCCGCCCTCGGTGAGGCGCACCTTGACAGAACCCAGATTGAGCATGTCCATGCCGTCGAGCGACACGTTTACCTTGTTGCCGTTGGCAAGGGTGAGCTCGGTAGGAGCGAGGAGTTGCTTGATTTTGTTCTTGTTGAGGGTGTAGGTGAAGGTGCTTGACCACTTCACGGGACCCAGAGGTTGGTTCAGCGTGAGCGAAGCCTCAATACCCTTGTTGTCGATACGACCACCGTTGATAGGCAGCTTGCTGTAACCCGACGAGGCAGACAGTTCGGGAAGGAAGAACTGGTCGGTGGTGCGGGTAGAGTAAAGGCTGACGTTAAGGTTTACCTTGTCCTGCCACAGGTTGGCCTGCAGACCCAGCTCCCATGCCTTGGTGCGCTCGGGCTTCAGGTTGTTGTTGGGATAGTAAGAGGTAGTAGAGGGCGCGGCGTTGGAGTAAGTGTAGCGGGTGAGCGCATAGAACTTCTCGGGTGTGTTACCCACCTCACTGTAGCTGCCACGGAGCTTGAGGAAGGAGAGCACCTTGCTCTTCAGACCAGGTATCATCTCGGTCAGGATGGCGCTCACACCGGCAGAGGGATAGAAGAAGCCTTTGTTGCGATACTGGGTGTTGCCGAGGAAAGAGTCCCAGTCGTTGCGGGCGGTGAGGTCGAGATAGACCATACTCTTATAGCCCACCTGGGCGGTGGCAAAGACACTCTGTACCTGGTGGTGGTAGTTGAGTGCGGGGTCGGCGTCCATGTGTGAGTTGGCGCGGTTTACGGCATTGAGGGTGAAGTTGTTGGCGACATTGAGGAAACCGCCGACATAGGTGTAGCTGGTCTCCACATCCTTGATAGAGGTACCGAGGTTGGCGGTGAGCGAGAAGTCACCGAAGTACTTGTCGATATTCAGGATGGCGTCGCCGTAGATTTGACGGGTGTTGTCGTTGGTGCGGTAATAGGCACCATACTCACCGGCGAAGAGGGGGTCGGTAGAGGCGGCATAGCGTTTCTCATAGATGCCAGAGGTCTTGTCCATCTTGGCACGGCCAGAGAGGGTGATGCCCTTGGCGATATCGAAGGTCAGACCAGCACTGAGGATAAAGCGGTCCTTGTGGTTTTCGGCGATGTCGCGGTTGATTTCCCAGTAGGGGTTCATCATGGAGAGTCCCTGGTTGCCGAAAGGCCAGTACTGGGTCTTGAAGTTGCGTTCGGGGTCGTACTGCTCAAAGGGAGTGTACTTGCGGATATCGTCGCCGGCGGGGAAGAGGTAGACGGGGACGATGGGGTTGAAGTAGAAACCCTGGGATATCATGTTCTGTTCCTTCACACTCATGTACATGGCGCTGAGGTCAAGGTGCAGACGGTCTTTGAGGAAGTCAGTGGTGTTGCGGATGGTGAAGTTGTAGCGCGACATCTCGTTGTTCTCCACGATGCCCTCGGCATTGGTGGTAGAGGCAGAGACAAAGGTCTGGCTGTGCTCCGAACCTACAGAGAAGGTAACCGAGTTGCCCACGTTGTAACCTGTCTGGAAGAAGTCGAGCGGGTCGTAGCTTGAGGGAGTAGCCAGCTTGGAGCCCCAACTTGAGAAGGTGCCGTTGCCGGTCTGTCCGTAAGTGTTCTGGAACTCGGGAGTCACAAAGGGTGAGAAGAAGGAGGTGTTGTTGCTGTAGCTCACGCGCACCTTGCCCACAGTACCCTTCTTGGTGGTAATCATGACCACACCGTTGGCAGCGTCGCTACCATAGAGGGCAGAGGCGGCAGCACCGCTCAGCACCGAGATGCTCTCGATATCATCGGGGTTCACCATAGAGGCGGCGTCGCCGGTCTGGGCGTCACCGTGGTAGGCGTCGGTAGGTTGGTTGGCCTGGAGCGAAGGCATGGGAATACCGTCAATCACGTAGAGGGCGTTGTTGTTGCCGTTGATAGACTTGTTACCACGCATCACCACCTTGACGCCGCCACCGATACCGGCAGCACTGGCGTTGATTTCGACACCTGCCACCTTGCCGGCGAGGGCGTTCATGAAGTTGGCGTCCTTGACACCGGTGATATCCGAGTTCTTGAGTTGCTGCACGTTATAGGTCAGCGCCTTCGACTCTTTCTTGATACCCAGGGCGGTAACGACCACCTCGTTCAGGGTCTTCTCGTCCTGAGCGATGTTTACGGTCAGGTTGTCGCCTTTGGCGGTAACTGACTTGGGCTGGTAGCCGAGATACGACACCTCTATCTTGCTGCCTTCTTCGGCAGAGATGGTGAAGTTGCCGTCCAGGTCGGTCACCACGGCAGCGCCAGTGGCCTTGCTGCGTACGGTAGCGCCTATCACGGGCTCACCGTTCTCGTCGAGCACCTGACCTTTGACGGTCTTCTTGGGAGCCTGGGGGTCCTTGGCAGCGGGTTTGGCTTCACGCTTGAAGATGGTAATCATCTTGTGGTCTATCTTGAAGCCAAGATGAGAACCCAAGACCTTGGTCAACACGTCGCGGACGGGTGTGGCATGGAAGGTGGCTGTCACCTTCTGGCTGGCGTTCACTTCGTCCACTTTGTAGATTACAGACATCTTGGTTTGGCGTTCCACTTCTTTCAATACGTTGCGGAGGCTCTCGTTACTGAACGTCTTGGTAACGGTCTGAGCACTCATGCTGAGCGCACTGAACATCAGTGTGACCAACAGGCAGATGCCGAGCAATTTGCTTTGCTTACTGTTCATAGCAGTTGGTTGTTTTTAGTTAGACAATTTAATATATAGGTTTTATTTTCAGTAGTGTTTAGTAGAGGTGTTTTGGTATTGGCGGGGCGGGGGGCAGTCGCCGATGGGAATCTCCTTACCATCGCGACATACCTGCATGCTTGTGATGCTCTGGAGAGCGTCGAGCACATCGTCTATGGTCTCCTTGTTGCGCAGCGAGATGGCAAACTCCATCTTGCGCAGACGCTCAGAGGTGATAGTGATGTTTACAGCGTAGCGGCGGGAGAGCAGCTTGGCGAGGTCTTCGAGGCTAATCTCAGAGAATTCGGTCATGCCCTGTACCCACGCATGGTGGTCGGTGGTATAGCGGCTCTTGGAGAATTTTCCGGTAATCACATTGAGGCTTACCATATCGCCGGGCTCCATCGTGAGGCGGTCGGCGCCGCGGTCTATCACCACCTTACCCTGCAAGAGGGTCGTGGTGATGTTTTTGTCATCATTGTAGGCAGAGATGTCAAAGCGGGTACCCTTGACCACCACGTCGTAGCCGCGGGTGTTTACCACAAACTCGGCGCCATCGCGCTTGGCGACCTCGAAATAGCCTTGTCCTTCGAGGACTACACGGCGGTTATTGTCACCGAAGCGGTTGGAATAGCGCAGCGAAGAGCCTGCGTTGAGCCATACCAGCGAGCCGTCGGGCAGGGAGAGGCGGGTCTTGCTGCCCATAGGTGCGGTGAGGGTGTAGTAGTGTTCGGGCTGAAGGCTGGTGGCATACCACCCGACAAAAGCCGAGCACAACATAAGCAGCACCACGGCAGCCGCTGCTGCCACACGCCACATTGGCCGGCGCTGCCGACGAGCCTCGGCGCCACACATCCAGTCACAGAAGCGTGTCCATGCGCTTTCGGTGACCATATCGAAGTGTGGGCGCGACGCCCATTCGGCTTCCCAGCTGCGGAAAGTGGCAAGGGCCTCACTGTCCTGTGCGAGGTAATCGAACAGAGCTTTCTCATCTTCGCGGGAAATCTTTCCCTCGAAATACTTGTTGGCCAATGCCTTCATTTCACTTCCCATCAACATTTCTTAATATAACGTTAGTATTGGTTTCACTATTAGGATGGCGCCAGCGGTCTTTCCGAAGACGCCCGAGCACGTCAAAACTGACATACTGTCACTATTGAAACAACCCGTAGACACTTTACCCGCCCTCGGAGATAACTTTTTTTCAAAAATATTTGCACTTTTCTGCTTAAATTCATACTTTTGCACCGTCAATCGTGATGCAAGCGGTCGTCGGAGCCATCTATATAATATATAATAAGGTGTAGCACGCCCGTGGTGACTGAATAAAAAAGTGTAAAAACCATGCGTTTCTATAAGGAACAAAGCGAACTCTTTGAGGGAATACAGAACGGCGACGCCGATGCTTTCGAGTATGTCTTCAAGACGTACTACCCTCGTCTGCGCAATTATGCCAACCGCTTTGTGAGCGATAGCGACGACTTGGAAGACATCCTGCAGAACTGTTTCATCCACCTGTGGGAACGCCGAGACAGCATCACGTTCATCTCCATTTCATCTCTGCTCTTCACCATGGTGCGCAACGGCTGTCTGAACTACCTCAAGCACCAGACGATGGTCAACGGCTACGAGGCAGGCTCGCTCAGCAAGATACCCGGCGCCGAAGAGCTCTACAGCACCGACATGAAGGGCACCACCGACAGCGACACGCTCTACAACGAACTGACCCGCCAGATAGAGCAGGTCATGGAAGAACTGTCGCCGCGCTGCCGCGAGATTTTCACCATGAGCCGCTTTGAAGGACTCAAGAACCGCGAGATAGCCGACCAGCTGGGCATCTCGGTCAAGGTGGTCGAGAAGCACATCACCAAGGCGCTTGCCGTTTTCCGCACCCATTTCAAAACGGGCAGAGCCTCCGCGCTGCTCCTGCTATGGCTCATCGCCATGGCATAATCGCCTCCCCCTCTCTTATTCCATCTCTGCCACGCGCCCCTCGACCTTGGGCGCAGCACTGCGCGTATTCAGTTCGCTGCCAATGGTTTCGGCGAGCGCAGAGACCGTCATCACGACTGCCGTGACCACCACTGGCGGCTCGTAACATAAGGTACGTACGCTCGTGACGCAAGACACGAAGCCGCGTAACATAAGGCACGAGCCCACGTGACTTATGATACGAGCCCGCCATGATGATCACCACGCCGGCGGCGGCACACTCCACGACTGGCAACCCGCTTTCTGCCGAGCCAACCGCCCCTCCACGACCGTCTACCGCCCCTCCACGACCGCCAGACAAGCCCTCCACGGGAGCCGACAGAACGGGCTGGTTGGGGGCAATGACCAAAAAAAATGCAATTTAGTTTTGTATTTCACTCGGTTTGCACTACCTTTGTAGTGGAAAAAGTAAACAAGACTGAAATGAAGATATCCAAAATCATGTCTTTCATGGCCGTGGGCGTGGCTGTGCTCGCGCTGTCGGCCTGTGGCAACAAGAAGTTTGAGGTCAATGGCAACATCAAGGACGCCAAGGACTCCACACTCTATTTTGAGAACCTCAGCCTCAACGGACCTGTAGTCCTCGACTCTGTCAAGTTGGGCGAAGACGGTGCCTTCGACTTCAAGGCCGACGCCACCGACGCCCCCGAGTTCTACCGTCTGCGTATAGCCGGCCAGATTATCAATGTTGCCATCGACTCTACCGAGACCGTCAAGTTCAATGCCTCCTACCCCACCATGTCGGCCGAATACGAGGTCGAAGGTTCGGAGAACTGCAAGAAGATACGTGAACTGGCCCAGAAGCAGCTGCAGCTGCAGCGCACCATCAATGCCCTCGTCGCCAACCCCGCCTTGGGCGTAGACAGCGTGGAAGTGGCTGTGGCCAGAGTGCTCGCCGCTTACAAGGAAGATGTGAAGCTCAACTATATCTACAAGGAGCCGATGAAGAGCTATGCCTACTTCGCGCTCTTCCAGACCTATGTGCTGGGCAACCGTCAGGCGCTCATCTTCAACCCTCGTCTCAACAGCGACGACATCAAGGTCTATGCTGCCGTAGCCACCAGCTGGGACACCTTCCACCCCAATGCTGAGCGCGGCACCAACCTCCACAATATTGCCATCGAGAGTATGAAGGACCAGCGCATCGTGCGCAACGAGCAGGTTGCCAGCCAGATTGACGCCAGCAAGGTGCAGGTGGCCGGACTCATAGACCTCGCCCTCACCGACAACAAGGGTGTGACCCGCCGTCTCACCGACCTCAAGGGCAAGGTGGTGCTGCTCGACTTCCATGTCTTCGCCAGCGAGCAGAGCACCAAGCGCATCATGATGATGCGTGACCTCTACAACAAGTATCATGGCCAGGGTCTGGAAATCTACCAGATTTCGCTCGACCCCAATGAGCACTTCTGGAAGACACAGACTGCAGCGCTGCCCTGGATAAGCGTGCGCGACGAAGCCGGCACCTCTGCCCGCACCTACAACATCATGGGCATTCCGTCGTTCTTCCTGATAGACCGCAACAACAATCTCTACAAGCGCGGAGAGCAGGTAAGCGACATCGACGCCGAAATCAAGAAACTGTTATAAGACCACGGGCTGCCGGGACATAACCTCCAGCCTGCGCTCTATGATATAACGAGAACTTTAAGCATTCATAAAAACATCATCAACCGATGAGCGACCTCTGGTGTGAACCACGGGTCGCTTTTTTTTGATTTACAACTATGTTTTATGATAAAAGAGCGGCGTCATCGGCGTTTTTTTCGTAATATTGCATATTAACTTGTCAACTGCGATGGATATACTTACACGATTCAAGCATTGCCCCGTGTGTGGAGGCAGTCTCCAACCCGACTCAGCGAAGAGTATGCGCTGCCACAACTGTGGCTTCGAATACTTTGTCAATGCCAGCGCAGCCTATGTGGCGCTCATCTACGACGAGCGTGGCAGGCTGCTCGTGGTGCGCCGTCGCTGCGAGCCCGCCAAAGGCACGCTCGACCTGCCGGGAGGCTTTGCCGACATGGGCGAGACGGTAGAAACTGGCGTGGCGCGCGAGGTAAAGGAGGAAACGGGGCTCACCGTGACCGCCATGGACTACCTCTTCAGCCAGCCCAACCGCTATCTCTACAGCGGCATCGACATCCCCACACTCGACCTCTTCTTCCGCTGTCGCGTAGACGACATCTCGACGCTCGCTGCCGGCGACGACGCCGCCGAGACCCTGTGGCTCGCCCCCGACGAGATACACCCTGACGACTTCGGGCTCACCTCCATCCGCGAGGGAGTGAAACGCATAATCAATAACAATCAGATATAAGCATGAAAAATATCAGAACCATCTTACTCGCCATGGCCCTGACCACAGCTACAGGCAGCATGGCACAGAGCGACCTGCAACAGCAGTTTGCCAACCCGCCCCAAGAGGCGAGACCTCGTGTGTGGTGGCACTGGATGAACGGCAATATCTCCAAGTATGGCATCAAGAAAGACCTGGAGTGGATGCACCGCGCCGGAATAGCCGGTATCCATGTCTTCGATGCCGGTCTGAACACGCCGCAGATAGTGCCCCACCGCATCACGTACATGACGCCCGAGTGGAAAGATTGCTTCCGCTACGCCGTGCACATTGCCGACTCGCTGGGCATGACGATGGCCATCCCCAGTTCGCCAGGCTGGAGCAACACGGGCGGTCCCTGGGTCACTCCCCACGATGCCATGAAGAAGATCACGTGGCGCGCGGTGAGGGTAAAGGGTGGCAAGAAACTCACCGTCAATCTCCCCGGTATCTACACCACCACCGGACACTTCCAGAACGTAGAAAACACCAACAGCCCTGAAACCTTCAGTCAGCAGATAGGCATCGTGGCAGTGCGTATGCCCGATACCGACATCGATATAGCCTCTCTCAACCCCACCATCACGGTGAGCAAGGGTGAGCCCACGGTGGCACAACTCACCGACGGCGACTACAGCAAGGGTACCCGCGTGGAACCCGACGCCGAGGGCAACATCTGGGCACAGTACACCTTTGAGAAGCCCGTAACCATCAAGGCGCTGTCGCTCTCGGACGGCAACAACCGCAGTACCTGGAACAGCTGGTCGGCACCGCTGTACTACCGCTTGGAGACGAGCAACGACGGCAAGACATTCACCAAGGTATGCGACATCCCGCAGAGCGGTACGTTCCAGCAGACCATCGACCTGTCTCCCACCACGGCACGCTGCTTCCGCGTGGTATGCCAGCTGCCGCAGAAAGACAAGCAGGGCGAGTATGTCAACCTGATGGAGTATAACCTCTACACCACCAGCCGCATCAACTTTGCCGAGGAGAAGGCTGGATTTACCTCCTTCGGCGACCTCGACCAGTACCCATCACGCCCCGACAGCGACGTGTCGGCTGCAGGCGATGTGGTGGTGCTCACCGACAAGGTCGACGCCGACGGACGCCTCACCTGGAACGCCCCACGTGGCAACTGGGTCATCTACCGCTTCGGTACGTCGCTCTTCGGTTCGCGCAACGGCCCTGCCTCGCCCGAAGCCACGGGTCTGGAGGTCGACAAGATGGACCGCGAGGCTGTGCACAAGTATATCGAGCACTATATAGACCTCTATCGCGACGCCTCTGGCGGCAACATCGGCAAGCGCGGCATCCAGTATCTGCTCATCGACAGCTACGAGCCCGGCAAAGCCACATGGACCCTGCAGATGCCGGCACAGTTTGAGCGTCGGCGCGGCTATAGCATCTATCCCTGGCTGCCCGTGCTTACCGGCGTCATCGTGGGAAGCGTGGAGCAGAGCGAGCAGTTCCTCTACGACTATCGCCAGACCATCGGCGAGCTCATGGACGAGTCGCTCTACGCCGAGGTGGCTGATGCCGCCCACCGTCATGGCATGAAAATCTATATCGAGTCGCACGAGAACGGACGCCAGATGCTCGCCGACGGTATCAGCGTCAAGGCGAAAGGCGACATCCCTATGGGCGCCATGTGGGCAGAGAAGCGCGCCGACCTGAGCATGTATGAGTGCGACCTGCGCGAGACCTCCTCTACCGCCCACATCTATGGCAAGAAGTATGTGGCTGGCGAGTCGTTCACCGCCGACGGCCGCCACGAGATGTGCTATACCTTCTATCCCGGCAACCTCAAACCCATCGCCGACTACATGATGTCGTGCGGTCTTAACCGCTTCATCATCCACGAGAGCGCCCATCAGCCCGTCGACGACCGCAAGCCCGGACTCGCTCTGGCTATCTACGGCCAGTGGTTCAACCGCCACGAGACCTGGGCAGAGCAAGCCCGCCCATGGACCGACTATCTCGGCCGCTCCAGCTACATGATGCAGCAGGGCAAATACGTGGCAGACATCGCCTACTACTATGGCGGCGACAACAGCGTCACCGGCCGCTTCGCCCACAACCATCCCGCCATTCCCCGTGGCTATAACTTCGACTACGTGAACCCCGGCGCGCTCATGGACGTGTTCGGCTACGACGGACAGAAGCTCACTACCAAGGCAGGAATGAGCTATCGACTGCTGGTAATAGACCGCCAGGTGACACGGATGACCGTCGACGAGCTCAAGGCGATAGCCCGCCTCGCCAAGGCTGGCGCCCCCATCTGCGGCAAGCGCCCCACCATACAGCCCAACCTCAAGGGCGACGACGCCGAGTGGCACCGCCTGGTGGCAGAGATATGGGACAGCAACCGCGCAAACGTGATGGAAAACCTGTCGATGGAAGAGGCACTCGCCAAGACGGGCGTGGCTCCTGACTTCAGCTTCGTGGCAGCCGACAAGGACAAGGCTACGCCCGACAGCATACGCTGGATGCACCGCCGCACGGCAGACTCGGAAATCTACTGGGTGGCCAACGCGATAGACCAGCCCAAGCGCATCACAGCCTCATTCAACGTGACCGGCAAGAAGCCCATGCTCTGGAACGCAGAGAACGCCTCTATCAAGCCCGTGGGCTATACTATGGCTGACGGCCATACCAGCATCGACCTTGACCTCGACCCCTACGGTGCGCTCTTCATCGTCTTCACCGAACCTACCGACGAGAAGCACCTGGCCATCTCCCACGCCGAGGAACAGGAAGTGATGACGCTCGACAACGACTGGCACGTCTACTTCGGTGGTGTGCAGGACACTCCCGAGAGCATCGAGATGCCCACCCTGCGCTCGCTCACCGAGAGCGATGATGCCCAGATACGCTACTTCTCAGGCACGGCTGTCTATACCCGTGACTTTGACGTCAAGGGATATAACAAGCGCGCCACCTACCGCCTCGACCTGGGCGGAGTGGGCTGCATGGCAGAGGTTTACCTCAACGGCCAGATGCTGGGAATACTCTGGAAGGCGCCCTACGCCATCGACATCACGCCCGCACTCAAGAAGAAGGGCAACAAGCTCGAGGTGCGCGTCACCAACCTGTGGGCCAACCGCGTCATAGGCGACAAGCAGCCCGACAAGAAGAAACGCTACGCATGGGCATCCTACAACAATGCCTTCAGAGCTTCGTCGAAGCCTCTCCCCGCAGGTCTGCTGGGCGGCGTACGCCTGCTCTGCACCCCTGCCGGCAAGTAGCACCCCCACCCTCCGGCTCACCGTCGGAGGGGAACACATAGACACGATGCCGCCGAAGCGCCGCACCCGACCAGACATGGCATAGAGCCACGCAGCATGGTCGGCGGCGGACTTCGGCGGCATTGTCGTATGGATGCAGCCCCGCCCCACGCGAAAAATCTTTTGCCCGCGGCCAACAATAATCATGAATTTATAGGCAGAGTCTGAAGAAAATGGCGTATATTTGCACTTGATGCCCGCCACAATCTACGGCAAAGGCACATCATCGACCTCAAACCTAAAAACAGAGAACCTAATCATCATGGCGACAGCTATCATACTCCTACAGTTTGCCATCGTACTGGCACTGATATTCAAGGGCGCCCGCACGGGCGGCATAGGACTCGGCATCTACGGCATGGTAGGTGTGTTCATCCTCGTCTTCATCTTCGGACTCAAGCCCGGCCATCTGCCCATCGACGTGATGCTCATCATCGTGTCGGTAATCACGGCGGCAGCCACCCTGCAAGCCGCCGGAGGTCTGGACTATCTCGTAGGACTCGCCGCCAGGTTTCTGCGCCGCCACCCCACCCACATCACCTACCTCGGCCCACTCACCACGTGGCTCTTCTGCCTCGTGGCAGGCACCGCCCACACCTGCTACTCCCTCCTGCCCATCATCTCTGAGATTGCCACCAACTCCAAGATACGCCCCGAGCGGCCGCTGAGCGTCGCCACCATAGCCGCCTCGCTCGGCATCACCGGCAGCCCCGTCTCGGCAGCCACCGCAGCCGTCATCAGCACCGACCTGTTGGGCGGCGCGGGCATCGAGTTGAAGCACATCCTCATGGTCTGCATCCCCGCCTCGCTGGTGGCCATCATCGTGGCTGCATGGGTACAGAACCGCATAGGCAAAGAGCTGCACGAAGACGAAATCTACTGCGAGCGCGTGCGCCAGGGGCTGATACGGCCCGAGCAGGACCTCCGTCTGATAGACGAGATGATAAAGAACCCCGACCCCAAGGCCAAGTATGCCGTGCTGGCGTTTCTCACAGGCGTAGTGCTGGTGGTGCTCTTTGGCAGCATCCCCACCATGCGGCCCGCGTTCATGATAGATGGCGAGCTGCACCGCGTCACCATGCCCGAGACCATCGAGATCGTGATGATGTCGACCGCCGCGCTCATCCTCACCGTGAGCAGAGCCAGCGTGCAGACCGCCGTCAAGGGCAATGTCTTCGACGCGGGCATGTGTGCCCTGGTCGCCATCTTCGGCATAGCCTGGATGGGTGACACCTTCTTCAACGGCAACCTCGCCTTCTTCAAAGACCACATTGCCGACATCGTCACCCACTATCCCTTCCTCTTCGCCATAGCCCTCTTCATCATGTCCATCATGCTCTTCTCCCAGGCTGCCACCGTGCGCACCCTCTACCCCTTGGGCATAGGACTCGGCATCCCGCCACTGGCGCTCATCGCGATGTTTCCGGCGGTCAACGGCTACTTCTTCCTGCCCAACTACCCCACCACCGTCGCTGCCATCAACTTCGACCGTACCGGCTCGACGCGTATAGGGCGATTTGTGATTAACCACTCTTTCCAGCTGCCCGGCATCATCACCACCGTGGTCTCCATCGGCGTGGGCTATCTCATCATCCAGTTCATGTAGCACCGTGGCGGGCACTGCCAAACTGCCTGAAACCAAAGAAAAACCGGCAAGGGATAGGTTTTTACAAATAAAGGTTCGTTTTTTATAAAAGGAATATGAACAAATAGGCGTAACTTTGCCCCTGTAAATACCAAGATGATGGTTATACCCATCACAGACACGAATACAAACAATATAACCATTTATATTATGACAGACGAAAAGAAATTCAGAGTAGAGGCCGACCTCTTGGGCGAACTCAACGTTCCCGCCGACGCCCTCTATGGCGTGCAGACACAGCGCGGTATCAACAATTACCACATCTCGCGCAAGACTATGTGTGACTATCCAGACTTTATCATCGCCATCGCGTACGTCAAGCTGGCTGCCGCACAGACCAACCACTCGCTCGGAGTCATCAACGACGAAATCTCGGGCGCCATGGCCGAAGCCTGCCGTGAGATTATCGACGGCAAGTGGCATGAGAACTTCCCCATCGACATGGTGCAAGGCGGTGCCGGTACATCGGTCAACATGAATGCCAACGAGGTGATAGCCAACCGTGCACTCGAAATTCTTGGCCGTCAGAAAGGCGACTACCAGTATGTATCTCCCAACGACCACTGCAACTGTGGCCAGAGTACCAATGACGTCTACCCCACCAGTATACGCCTTGCGCTTATCCGCATGAACCTCCATCTGGTCAAGGCATTGACCGGACTCATCAGCGCCTTCCGCTACAAGGGCGAAGAGTACACCGACACCATCAAGATGGGTCGCACACAGCTGCAGGACGCCGTGCCTATGACTGTGGGTCAGGAGTTCAAGGCCTACGCCAACAACCTGGAAGAGGAAATCCTCAACCTGGAGCGCAACGTGAAGCTGCTGCACGAAATCAACATGGGCGGTACTGCCATCGGTACCGGTCTCAACGCCGTGCCTGGCTTTGCCAAGCTCTGCGCAGCCAATCTGAGCAAGCTCACCGGTGAGAATTTCATCTCGGCAAGTGACCTCGTAGAGGCTACGCCCGATACTGGCGCCTATGTGAGCTATTCGTCAGCGCTGAAGCGTCTTGCCATCAAGCTCTCTAAAATCTGCAACGACCTGCGACTCATGGCTTCAGGTCCCCGCTGCGGTCTCAACGAAATCAACCTGCCTCCCAAGGCTCCCGGTTCATCTATCATGCCCGGCAAGGTGAACCCCGTCATCCCCGAGGTAACCAACCAGGTCTGCTTCAAGGTCATCGGCAACGACACCACCGTGAGCTTTGCCGCCGAAGCCGGCCAGCTGGAGCTCAACGTGATGGAGCCTATCATCACAGAGAGCCTCTTCGAGAGCCTCACTTGGCTGAGGAATGTCATCGAGACCCTTACCGAAGAGTGCATCCTCGGTATCACCGTCAACAAGGAACACTGCTACGAGATGGTCAAGAACAGCATTGGCATCGTGACCGCCCTGAACCCCATCATCGGCTACAAGAAGAGTTCGATGGTAGCCAAGGAAGCCCACGATACCGGCCGCTCGGTCTATGACATAGTTATCGAGAAGGGACTTATGACCAAGGAAGAGCTGGACAAAGCCCTCGACCCCAAGGAGATGCTCCAGTCGCACAAGTTTACGCTGAAGTAATGTAATCCCAATATATATGTATGTAAAGAGCCTGCAGGCCGACACCCCTCATTCTCTCGGGGTTAGGCTTGCAGGCTTGTTTTGTTTCAGGATGGCTGCGGCGGGCACAGCGATGACTCGCAGGGAGCCATCGAGGGTCTATCGGTTGCGATAGGCTATGGGCGTCATGCCCGAGCGCTGCTTGAAGAAGTTGGTGAGGGCACTCTGGTCGCTGAAGTTCAAGTGGTCGGCTATCTCGCCCATGGTCATGTCGGTCTGGGTAAGCATATTGCAGATTTCCTTGTAGAGCAGCGAGGTGACGTGGTCATTGATGGTAGAGCCGCTTATCTCCTTGACCAGCCGGGAGAGATAAGGGGCAGACAGATTGAGCTTGTCGGCATAGAAACGTATCTGGCGTTCCTTGCGGAAGTTGCGATAAAGATGGTGGAGGAACACTTCGTAGACCGCCTTCTTATGCCCCAAGTCGTGGGAGATAGAGCGCTGCGTGTAGGGCAGCTCGTCGATGATGAGACGCAGCACGTTGACCATGCTCTGTATCATCTCTATCTTGTTGATGTGCTGGTGGCGCACGATATCGCGCATGAAGTGGAAGATATCCTGCATGCTCTTGTATTTCTCGTCGGTGAGGCGGTAGTGGGAGGCGTGCGGCGCAAACGACTCGTCGACCAGCACGCACTCGGCTTCGAAGTCGGGCGACACATCGCGCAGCTGCGCCGTGTCGCGGACCGACACCACCAGGAGCGAAGCCCGAGAGAGAACCGCATCGGGCCCCTCGCCGTCGGCGTCGACAAGCCGGCAGCTGCCCCGCTCCACCAGCAGCAGCTTGGTGAAGAGCGTGCGCTCGGCCATCATGTCGACGAGCGTCGCGCCCTCCCCGGCTGTGACAGCCAAGTGGGCGGCATAGGCACCAAATATATCGCTGAGATGATATTGGGTGGCAAAATCCTCCAGGTTGTATATCTTCTGGTTCATGCCATTAGAGTCTTCATGGTCAGAGGCGCTTGCTGCATGGCTGCACGGCAATGCCGCAACGGAGAGCGGACCTGCGCCCCCGACATTTGGGGCAAAAGTAACAATAAAATCGCAGAAACAGGCGGCTTTGGCGCCTATTTTTACGTTATCCCCCTCAATTCTTACTCCCGAAGCCATGGCGGCTGTCGCCGAGGGCATCTCGGCGACCCTCGTGACCATCCCGACGACCGCCGAGATGCCCTCGGCGGCAGCACCGACAATCATAAAGACGGCAAAAGCGAACACGAAGCTAACAAAAATCACCGAAAATCATGACAAATGTCAGAAAAACAGGCAGTAAAGTGATATTTCTGGAGTAAATACATGGTTATTTTGTAATATTTTGTTACCTTTGCGCCACCAAAAATGATAATTCCTGCCATCTTCGGCATCACCACAGTGAAAAGAGACTGCCCGGAGAGGGCAAACTTACGGATAATGAGGAAAGAAACAAATCTAAAACAGAACGATATGACAAAAAAACTACTCATGATGGCAATGCTCCTTTCAGCATTTGCCTTTGCAGTTCCGGCATCGGGCCAGGACGACAATGTGACCGTGGTAATCGACGAGAACTTCGACTCCTTCACCGAGGGTAGCGAAGACGCTCCCGCCACTACCGACATCGGCGGCTACAGCGGCAAGCTCTATAAACTGGGTTGGAGCGGCAGCAGTTCCAAGGTCTATGAAGCCGGCGGCAAACTCAAGGTTGCCGGTTCGGGAGCTCTCGAGACTGGCAATCTGAAGAAAGCAGTATCTACCCAGGTGCTTAAGATTACAGCCCGTGTGCGTGCCGCAGCCGACTACGGAGAAGCCATTACCTTCGCTGTGGGCTACTCTTTCAAAAATCAGGTGGTCTTCAACGACAACAAGTGGCATGACGTGACATTATATGTAGGATCTGTGTCATCCAGCTCGAGATTAAAGATTACCCCGCTGCTCGAAGGCTTCTTCATCGACGAAATCAAGGCAGTCACCAGCCCCACTATCGTGGCTGTACCCGTGCCCGAGCTGCCCTCACAGGCCGACGGCGTGTCCTTCACCGCCAAGTGGGCCCACGACCGTACCAATAAAGACTATCTGCTCGATGTCTACTCCAAGGCCGACAATGGTTCCAAGGAGTATGTGCTCAAGGACGAGGTGGTAAAGGTAGTGTCTGCTTACGCCAGCACCGTAGAGAAGAAGGTGGAAGGACTGGACGCCAGCAAGACCTACTACTACACCGTGCGCGGCCGCAACAAGAATGGCAACGTATCGGACTACTCTGACGAAATCGAGGTCATCCGCGTGCTCAAGAGCATCGACGCCCCCAAGGCCATCGCTGCCACAGGCGTGACAGCCACCTCCTTCAGAGCCAACTGGGAGGCTGTGGCTGAGGCGAAGAGATATGCCGTGAACCTGACCAAGACCAAGACGCTGCAGGCAGCCACCACGGTCAAGGTGCTGGACGATGACTTTGCCAAGGTGACCATGGGCTCGCTGGAGAAAGTGGAGTTCGGACTGCTGAGCGATTTTGACAGCTATACCAAGACCCCCGGATGGAGTGCAGTAGACTTTGCCCTGGCTTCGGGATACATGGTACTGTCGCCCTATAGCAAGACAAGTTCGCTGACCACACCCAAACTGGACCTCACAGCCGACAACGGCGCTTGCACCGTGAACTTCAACATGGCAGAGGGCGCCTATGGCCAATACACCTCAGGCAGCAAGGTCACCGTGAGCCTCTATGACACCGACCCCAACGTCGACGGATTTGAGGGCACACCTCTGGAGAGCAAGACCGTGACCACCAACAAGGGATTTGCCGACTACAAGGTAGAGTTTACCAAGGGCGCAGCCACATCGTACATCATGTTCTCGTACGAGAACGGTGGCACCACCAACAAGATATTCTTCGACGCCATCAACGTGGAGCAGAAGATGCCTGCCGGTGCTAAGGTGACCACTGCGATAAGCGTCAACGAGACCGAAGATACCTACTACGACTTCACCATCGACTCGCCCGAGGACAACACCGTATACAGCTATACCGTGAACGCCATCGGACAGACCGTAGTAGACGGCGAGCTGGCCGACCTTTACTCTGACGAGTCCAACAAGATAGAGGTGAGTCTGAGTGGTTCGGTAGGCATCGACAACGTGGACAACCAGGGCGACGTAGTGGTCAAGGCCGACAACGGCACCATCAGCGTAAGCCTCGCCACAGCCGGCCGCATAGCCGTGTACGACCTCACCGGCCGTCTGATTGCCCAGACCTATGGCAAGGCTGGCGCCAACACTCTGAGCGTGGCCCAGCGCCAGGTGGTAGTGGTTCGCGCCGCCAACAAGTCATTCAAACTGGCACTTTAATAACCCCCTATAAATAATAAAGGTAGTCCGCACGCCCATAGAGGCACGGACTGCCTTTTTCAAATTTAATCCCAATGATACGCAGATTATCCATTCTTTTCCTGCTCATAGCAGTGACCGTGGGCCACATGATGGCCAATCCCGTCACCCAAGCCCAGGCAGAGCAGATGGCACGCAGCTTCATCACACAGCGCCCCAACGCCTCTGCCAAGACTGTGCTGCGCCACATGGCTGTGGCAAAGTCGGGTGCCAAGGAGATACAACCCTACTACGTGTTCAATGCCGGCGATGACGAGGGCTTTGTCATCGTCTCGGGCGAGGACCGCTTTGCCAATGTCATAGCCTATGCCGACCGCGGCCGCTTCACCCTCGACGGCGCACCTGCAAGCCTGCGCTCGTGGATGGAACTCTACGCCCGCTACGTGGAAGCCTACTGGCACAACGACTCGCTGGCTGCCGACACCCCGGCACGCGCCGGCGCCAAAGTGGTGGTGGCTCCGCTACTCGACAACATACGCTGGGGTCAGGACGCACCCTTCAACGACATGTGTCCCACCTATAGCGACGGAGGCAAGACCGTGCACTACTACACAGGCTGTGTGGCTACGGCAGCTACGCAGATTATGCGCTACTACAAATATCCCACCCGCGGAACAGGCGAGAAGACCTGCACCGTGAAGGGTATAGAACTCTCTGCCAACTTCGGCGAGACCACCTATGACTGGGACAACATGCTGGCTTACTACAAGCGCAACGGCATATTCTCTATCGCCCAGCGCGACGCTGTGGCTAAGCTGGCAGCCCACTTCGGCGTGGCTGTAGAGATGGAATACGAGAAGGCTGGCAGTGGCGCCTCGCCCATGATGGTGCCCGGCGCGCTGAAGAACTATTTCGGCTACGACAAGCACGTCACCCTGCGCAAGCGCAGCTACTACGGCACCACCGAGTGGATGAATATCATCAAGGCTGAGCTGGACGCCGGACGCCCCGTCTACTACGGCGGTGCGAGTGATGCCGGACAGGGTGGCCACGCCTTTGTCTGCGACGGATATGATGACAACGGCTATGTGCACATCAACTGGGGATGGTATGGCGACAGCAACGGCTACTTCCTCGTAAACCGTCTGAACCCCTCGGACTTGGGCGAAGGCGGTGGAAGCGGTGGCTACAACCGCGACCAGGAGATGGTGACGGGCATACAGCCTGCCACCGAGAGCGAAGGCGATGTGGAGCTGCCCCTCTATGGCAGCGTGAGACTCTCTATCACTCCCTATGGCGGCAACTCGTTCAGCCTGATGACCATCCTCGAAAACCTCGATACCGACGACTTCGACGGTGCTCTGGCAGCTGTCATCACCCAGAACGGCGTCATCAAGAAGGTGCTCAAGGAGGAAAGCCTCAACGTGAAAGGCTATGCTGGCAGCAAGTCGGGAACAGCCTATGTGACCATGCGCGACATCACCGCTACAGCCGACGGACTGGCTGACGGCGCATACGAAATCCGCTTTGCCTACAAGGCCAAAGGCGCCAAGACATGGCAGGTGGTGCGCCACTATACGGGCTTCCCCAGATATGTAGACATGACCGTAGAGGGCGGCAAGGTGGTGCTGGGAGAGGTTCACGCCGTGACACCACGCGTAAAACTGCTCGCCCCAATCACATGCAACAACGAGATACACGCCGGCGGAGCTGCGCTCTTCAGAGTGAAGCTGCACAACGGCGGCGATGATATGCAACTGAAATCGGTGGTGGTGGCTATGACCTCGAAAGCCAACCCCGAGGAGGTAATCACCGGCAAGATTTCGGCAAGCGTATACGAGGAGAGCGACTATAACGCCTCGGTGCTCGTGACTCTGCCAGAGACTGCCACACCGGGCAGCTACACCGTCACAGCCTATGCCGAGGGCTACGAGGCATATCCCTTTGACGACAGCGCCGTAGGCCGCACCGAGGTAGAGGTGCTCGACAAGACCTCAGAGCCCATCCTGGGCGTCACCCAGCGCATGGAATGGACCACAAACGACGCTGCCCAAACCCTGAAGCAGGGCGATATGCTCATGCTGGGCTTTGTGGTGCGCAACTTCGGCGCTGCGGGCAAGGCTGGCGTGGTAACCCGTCTGCAGGATGTCAATGACCCCGAGCATAGCTACGTGCTGCGTCAGACCGACTATACCTTCAAACAGGGCGAAGAGAAGACCTTCACACTGGGACGCTATCTCAACATCGACGCCGGCACCTATACACTCGCTGTGACAGCCGTCGGCGAGAACGGCAAGGCGCTCACCATCGCCCAGCCCGAAGTGAAGACCACTGTCACCATCGCCCCCAACAGCGAACTGGCGATTAAGGTGAAGAGCATGAAGCTCGACAACGTGCTCTCGCCCGGCAAGAAATCTGCCGGCCAACTGGTGGTACACCTTAATAAAGACTATTCCAACTATGTCTATCTGCGTCTGCGCCAGTTTACCAATACCGGCGGCGAACTCGTATTGATGAAGCGCATCAGCAACGGAAAAGCCGGTGATGACGTGACCTTCAACTTCAACTACACCCCCACCGTGGCTGTAGGCACCTATATGCCTATGGTGGAGTATAAGTCGGAGAGCGGCTCGTATGTGGGTGCCGACGGACTGGCCAACTACTACCGCGAAATAAGCGTGGTGGATGCCACAGGAGTGGATGAAATCACAACAGAGGCTTCGGCTGCGGGAGCAACCATAAGCTGCCGCGAGGGCGTGGTAAGCGTAAGCACCGCCGAGGGCGTCAGCGTGGTAAGGCTGAGCGTAGCCTCGACCGCCGGAGCCACCGTATGGAGCGGAAAGGCAAACCAGGCCGACCTGAACAGCCTGCCCCATGGAGTATATGTCGTGAGCGTTTATACCAATAGAGGTACCGTAACCCGCAAGGTGTGTCTGTAAAGGCCCACCCTGCGAGTAACCCAAATAAACAAGGGATGCCACTTAGTGAGCGGCATCCCTTTTCTACGTTAGTATGTTATGAAAAATTTGAGAGAAAATAGAAACTTCACAGTTTCATTCTTTTGTTTTACTAAACATGATTTTATAGAGAAAGCATAGAAATTATCTTTTCATAATCGGCGTCGTACAGACCTCGGAAGGCTGCACATTGGACTGCGGCATAGTGTCGAGCACAGCCGAGTCGGCTCTTGCCACCGAGTGCATCTGCTGGATGCGGTTGTAGTTGGTGGCTCCGCTGCCGATAACAGGACCATTGTTGTCAAACGACATCTGGAAGGCGTTGCTCAACGTGAGGATGATGGCCACCACGGCAGCTGCCTTGAAGAGAGGTCTCAACCGCTGGGTCATAGTAATGACGCGGGCCTTGACCTGCTTGGGCTCTTCGGTCATGGCGAGCATACGGGCGTCGAAGTCGTCGCCCAGCACGTCGGTCTTGGGCTCGGTGGCCTCGTAGACGAAGAGTGCCTGGTACTTGGCCAGCTCGGCAGGTACAGACTTCTGACTGAAGAAAGCCTTGAGAATGCTTTCTTCTTCGACCGTAGTCTCACACGCCCAGTAGCGCTCCAGCAATTGTTTGATATAGTTATAGTCCATAATTGTCAAAATCATTAAATTTCTGCTTGATGGTCTGGCGGGCTCGGAAGATATTCACCTTGACCTGTTCCTCGCTTATCTCCATCATGCGAGCAATTTCCTTGTACGTTTTCCCTTCAAAATCGCGCAGCTGCATACACATACGCTGCTTGTCGGGAAGAGCATTGACCAAGCGATGAACCAGCTCGACTCTGTCGCTTTGCGCCGCTCTCTCATCGGGAGTCGACGCGCTGTCGGCCTTGTCTTCCGGCAAATCGGGGGTGGAATCGCTGAGGTGGGAGCTCTTTCGTATGTAATCCAACGCAAGGTTCTTGCAGATGGTAGTACAGAAAGCCTCTATAGACTCTATCTCGCTCCACGTGTCGCGCCTGTTCCACACCTTAATCATCGTTTCCTGCACGATATCCTCCGCTTCGGCCTTGTCAAGCGTAATGCGGAGCGCCACTCTGAAAAGCATATTCTTCAGGGGGAGTATATCGTCGTGAAAACTGATAATCTTCATCGTTGCTCTATTAATAAGACGTTTGTTGGAAACTAAAGTTACAGTTGTGGGGATATTTTTTCGATTTTAACACTTAACGGATAATTGTTCCCTGTTGGCCGTCGATGGCATCGGCTTGGGTGATGACCACCCTGGCGACGCCCTCGTCGATGGCTGCGAGCGCATTCTCTACCTTGGGAATCATGCCACCGGCTATCACGCCATCGGCCACGTATCTATCGAAGTCGGCGCGGGTGATGGTGGGTATCACGCTATTGTCGTCGTCGGGGTTGCTCAGCACGCCGCGCTTCTCGAAGGCGTAGACGAGCGTGACCTCGTAGTCGCGGGCCACCGCGCAAGCCACCGTCTTGGCGATGGTGTCGGCATTGGTATTGAGGATATGGCCCTCGCCGTCGTGGGTGAGTGGCGCCACCACTGGGGTGACTCCCGACTCGACCAGCCGGGCTATCATCTGACCGTCGGCAGCATCGACATCGCCTACGAAGCCATAGTCGACGCCGTCCTTGACCGGACGCTTATGGGCACGGATGATATTGGCATCGGCGCCAGTGAGGCCGATGGCATTGACGCCTATGGCTTGCAGTCCAGCCACGATATTCTTGTTGACCAGTCCGCCATAGACCATCGTGACCACTTCGAGCATGGCTGCGTCGGTGATGCGTCGGCCGCCCACCATAGTCGTCTTGATGCCCAGCGCCTCGGCCACCTTGGTAGCGCGACGCCCGCCGCCATGCACCAGAATCTTGCGGCCTGGGATGGCGGCAAAGTCGGTGAGCAGACGGCTGAGCGCCGTAGCGTCTTCGACCACGGCACCGCCGACCTTGACCACCGTTATTGTTGTTTTGTTGGCTTTCATCATTTATTCCAGATAGGTATATCCATAAAGTCCAGAGCGATAGTTGGACAGGAACTCCTTGCCCTCCTCGAGCGAGATTTTACCGTTCTTGACGCTCTTGGTCACCCAAATCTCGAGCTGGCGCACCAGCTTCTTCGGGTTGTACTGCACGTAGTCGAGCACCTCCTCGACGGTCTCGCCATCGATAATCTGGTCGATGTGGTAGTGGCCGTCCTTGACGCTGACGTGCACGGCGTTGGTGTCGCCAAAGAGGTTGTGCATGTCGCCGAGTATCTCCTGATAGGCACCCACAAGGAAGACGCCGAGGTAATAAGGCTCGTTGCGGCGCAAGGCATGGAGGGGCAGCACATGAGAGAGGTGGCCCTCCTTGACGAAGTTGGCTATCTTGCCATCCGAGTCGCAGGTGATATCCTGCAGGGTTGCGTTGCGCGTAGGCCGTTCGGTAAGGCGCTGAATGGGCATTATGGGGAACAGCTGGTCGATGGCCCACGAGTCGGGGAGGCTCTGGAACAGCGAGAAGTTGCAGAAATACTTGTCGGCGAGCAGTTTGTCGATATTGCGCAGCTCTTCGGGCACGTGCTTCATCTGCTTGGAGAGCGTATTGATTTCATGGCATACGCTCCAGTACATGCTCTCAATCTCGGCACGGGTCTTGAGGTCTACAATGCCATGAGAGAAGAGCTCGAGGGCCTCGTCGCGTATCTGCTCGGCATCGTGCCAGTCTTCGAGCATATTCTTGGAGTTGAGGTTGTCCCATATCTCGTAGAGGTCCTTGACCAGCTGGTGGTCGGAGTCCTTGGCCTCAAACTCCTCGGGCATCTCGGGCAGGCTGGCGGTCTCGAGCACGTCGATAACCAGTACCGAGTGGTGTGCCGTGAGCGACCGGCCGCTCTCGGTGATGATGTTGGGATGGGCTATGTCGTTCTTGTTGGCTGCGTCGACGAAGGTATAGACACAGTCGTTGACATACTCCTGGATAGAGTAGTTGACCGAGCTCTCGCTGTTGGCCGAGCGGGTGCCGTCGTAGTCCACTCCCAGTCCGCCGCCACAGTCGACGAAGTCCACGTTGTACCCCATCTTGTGTAGGTTGATGTAGAACTGAGCCGCCTCACGCAGCGCGGTCTGTATACGTCGTATCTTGGTAATCTGGCTGCCAATGTGGAAGTGGATAAGACGAAGGCTGTCGTGCAGCCCCTTCTCATCAAGGATGCGCAGGGCGTCGAGGAGCTCCGAACTGGTAAGTCCGAACTTCGACGCATCGCCTCCGCTCTCGGCCCATTTGCCCGAACCGCTCGATGCGAGCTTGATGCGTATGCCCAGGTTAGGCTTCACGTTGAGCTTCTTGGCTGCGCGGGCGATGATGTCAAGCTCGTTGAGTTTCTCGACAACGATAAAGATGCGCTTTCCCATCTTCTGGGCCAGCAGAGCCAACTCGATGTAGCTCTGGTCCTTGTATCCGTTGCAGATGATGAGCGAGTCGCTCTGGCACTGCACGGCTATCACGGCGTGGAGCTCGGGCTTGGAACCCGCCTCAAGTCCCAGATTGAACTTGCGGCCGTGCGAGATGATTTCCTCGACCACCGGCTGCATCTGGTTGACCTTGATGGGATAGATAATAAAGTTCTGTGCCTTGTACTCATACTCCTCTGCCGCCCGCTTGAAGCAGTTGGCGGTCTTCTCGATACGGTTGTCGAGGATATCGGGGAATCTGAGCAGCAGCGGGGGCGTCACGTCGCGCAGCGACAGCTCATCTACAATCTCGCGCAAGTCTATCTGGGCTTCATCCTTACAGGGAGAGACGCTGACGTTGCCTTCCTCGTTGATGTCAAAGTAAGAAGCTCCCCAGCCTTTGATGTTATACATCTCGCGAGAGTCTTCGATGCTCCATTTCTTCATATTCCAAGTTCGTTTTTTAGTTGTTGGGTGGTAAAATGTATCTTCTTAAAATCGTCCATGACGCTTACGTCGATGGTATAGTGGGCTTTGGTGTAGTAGGGTTCGCGCTCGGCGAGCTGGCGGGTTATGTACTGGCGCACCTCTTCGGGCGTTTTGTTGAGCAGCAATGGTCTCACGGTGTGTCCCATGCTCAGATGCTTGTACAGCACGTCTGGCGACGCCTTGAGATAGACCGTTGCGCCCTGGCGGTTGAGGTAGTCCATGTTGTCGAAGAAGCAGGGAGTGCCGCCACCACAACTGATGATGACGTCCTCAAACTCTGCCACCTCGTGGAGCATATTGTGCTCGATGCGGCGGAACCCTTCCTCGCCGCGCTCGTCAAAGATTTCCTTGACGGTGTGGTGCATACGGCTCTCGATATACCAGTCGAGGTCGTAGAACCTCATCCCCATGTCGCGGGCAAGCGCATTGCCAAGCGTGGTCTTGCCCGCGCCCATATATCCTATAAGAATAATACGCGTGGGGGTCATTTCTTGCGGCGAGCTTTGGGTTCGGGGGCTTTGTCTACGATTTCCTTGCACTCGGCGTAGGTAAGTTGGGCGGCGCGCTCATGCAGGCTCTTCGGCAGACGATAGTTTTTGCCGTCGCAGGTGATATAGGGACCGAAGCGGCCATTGAGCACCTGCATCGTGGAATCTTCTTCAAACGACTTGATGTGGCGCTGGCGCTCCTGCTCGCGCTTCTCGGCGATGAGCTTGATGGCATCGGCGAGCGTTACTGTCATCGGATCCATCTCTTTAGGCAGTGATACATACTTGCCGTCATGCTGAACGTAGGGACCGAAACGACCTGAGCCGATGGTGACGATGTCTCCTTCGTACTCGCCGATATTGCGGGGCAGACGGAACAGCTCGAGAGCCTCGTCGAGGGTGATGGTCTCGATGCTCTTGCCCGACGGCAGCTGCGCAAAGCGTGGCTTCACCTCGTCGTCGGCGCTGCCTATCTGCACTACAGGGCCAAAGCGTCCTATCTTGACGAATACCGGACGATGGGAAAGAGGGTCTACACCCAGTTCGCGCTCACCTGCCTTATGCTCCGAGCGGGCGTTCATCACCTTGCGCACGGTGGGCTCGAAGTCGTGGTCGAAGTTGTGCATCATACTGGTCCACTCTTCGTGTCCTTCGGCTATCTGGTCAAACTGGCTCTCCACCTTGGCGGTGAAGTTGTAGTCCATAATCTCGGGGAAGTGCTCCATCAGGAAGTCGTTGACCACGGTACCGATGTCGGTGGGCAGCAGCTTGCCCTTCTCCTTGCCTGCCACCTCGGTGCGGGTCTTCGATACGATGCGGCTGGCGCTCAGCGTGTCGGTCACGTACTGCCGCTCTTCGCCCGCCTTGTCTCCCTTGACCACATACTCGCGCTGCTGGATGGTAGAGATGGTCGGCGCGTAGGTAGAGGGTCGTCCTATGCCCAGTTCTTCGAGCTTCTTGACCAGGCTGGCCTCGGTATATCTCACGGGGCCTTGTGAATATTTCTCTGTCGATGTGATGGTCTTGCGTTCCAGAAGGTCTCCGGCAGAGAGGGCAGGCAGAGTGTTGCCGCCTTCATTGTCCAGGTTCTCGTCGTCGGTAGACTCGTGATATACCTTGAGGAATCCGTCGAAGGTAACCACCTCGCCGTCGGCGATGAACTTCTCCTCCTGTCCGTCGATGTCTATCGTCACCACCGTCTTCTCTATCTCCGACTCTGCCATCTGCGATGCCACGGTGCGTTTCCATATCAGGTCGTAGAGACGGCGCTCCTGCACGGTGCCCTCGATGGTCTGCTCCGATATATAGGTAGGACGTATGGCCTCGTGGGCTTCCTGCGCACCCTTGCTGTGGGTGTGGAAGTTGCGGGTGTGGCTGTACTCGGCTCCCCAGAGCTGGGTGATGGCGTCGCGGCTGGCTGCCAGAGCGAGCTTGGACAGGTTTACGCTGTCGGTACGCATGTAGGTGATTCGTCCGTTCTCGTAGAGATGCTGCGCCACCATCATGGTCTGGGTCACGGTATATCCCAGCTTGCGGGCGGCCTCCTGCTGCAGCGTAGAGGTAGTGAAGGGAGGTGCGGGCATACGCTTGAGCGGCTTCTTGCTTACCGAACCGACGGTAAACTGGGCCTTGCGGCAGCGCTCCAGGAATGCTACGGCCTCTTCGCGGGTGGCAAAGCGCTTGTCGAGTTCGGCTTTGACCTCGGCGATGTGGCCTTCGGCCTGGGGCACGGTGAAGACGGCGCTCACGCGATAGTAGGGCTCGCTCACGAAGGCCTGTATCTCGCGCTCGCGCTCAACGATGAGTCTTACAGCCACGCTCTGCACGCGTCCGGCAGACAATGCGGGCTTCACCTTGCGCCACAATACGGGCGAGAGCTTGAATCCCACGAGTCGGTCGAGCACTCGGCGTGCCTGCTGGGCATTGACGAGGTTCATGTCGAGATGGCGGGGATGCTCGATGGCATCAAGGATGGCGTTGGGGGTAATCTCGTGGAATACGATGCGGTTGGTATTGTCCTTGTCCAGGCCCAACACCTCACACAGATGCCAACTGATGGCCTCTCCCTCGCGGTCTTCATCGGATGCCAACCACACGCGCTGTGCCTCCTTGACCTGCTTCTTGAGCTCGCTCACCAACTTGCGTTTCTCCTCAGGTATCTCGTAATCGGGCTCCATCGTCTTCTCGTTGATGGAGAGCGTCTTCTTTTTCAGGTCACGTATGTGGCCGAAACTTGACATGACCTTGTAGTCCTTGCCAAGAAACTTCTCTATGGTTTTAGCCTTTGCGGGGCTCTCTACAATCACCAAATTCTCGTGCATAGTAAATCATATTTGTTATTTGAAGCGCAAAAGTAGACAAAAAAATCGCTTATACCTTATTATATAGGTGTTTTTTTGATTTTTTTAAGGATTGCGGCGCTTCTCGCCATGACAAAGCCCACTTGGGCGACTATCAGCACAGGCAACGAGGGCATGACGGCGGTGCGCGAGATGACCTCCTCCTACCCCGTCGGCATGGCAAAAATCGCGGCGATGAACTTCATACTGATTTCAGGGGCTGAAACGGTCGTTGCAAACCATGATTTCCGCGTTGCACGACCCGATTTCTGTATTGCACATCACGATTTCTGCATTGCACGCCACGAACTCGGTTTCACTTTGACCTACAGATGTTTTGACAATACTCTCCGACGCGCCGCGGTGGCAAAAATCGCGGCGGAAAACGACCTCTTTCGCGACGGAAAAATCTACGGCGTCAGCGAGGGTCATCACGGCTCTCGCAGAGGTACCCTCCACGCTCACCGGGACGCCCTCCACGCTCGCCAAGGTACCCTCCACAGATGCCGAGGTCATCAGCTTCTGGAGGAAGGTGGATAGGGAGTGGCGAAAGGTGGGTAGAGGATGCGGGAAGGTGACAAGAGACTATGGGGAGGTGGGCGGAAGTTGAGGGAAGATGGGTAGAGGAGGTGGGGAGGTGGGCAGAGGATGCGGGAAGGTGGATGGAGGATGCGGGAAGGTGACAAGAGACTATGGGGAGGTGG
>NZ_NPJM01000064.1:0-1681 GCF_002251455.1 Prevotella sp. P4-51 | reverse complement strand
AAGCACCTCCAGTTTGTCGTACTAAAAACGCACTGGATTAGCCCTGTTTGAAATGTTAATTTAAAGCTCTGATATTTAACGTTTTAGTAATAGAATTAGTTCTTTGAAAATTTGTGTATCTCATTGATTTTTAGTATCTTTGTAGATAATTACAATCATCTAAAAACAATGAAAAAGTCAGAATCAACATCTCGTAAAGAGACTCCAGAAGAGGAGCTGAAACGTCTTCGTGAAGAGATTAAGTCCCTGAAGTCAGAACTCAAGAAGTCTGGTAAGCAACATGAGCAAACCAAAGGTAAACTCAAGAAAGCCAAGGATGATCTTAAACAGACCAAGGCTGAACTCAAAAAAAAAGACGTCACGACGGCAACCTTGAGCAAAGAGCAGAAGAAATTACTTTCGACGCTGTTCCCGGACATCGATATTCGCTTCTGGTAATCAAGCTCTGCCTACTGATATACACTCGCACAAGCTGTGGTCTTCGCACCGTGGTGAAGATTTTGGAGATCTTCGGCGAGGTATTTGAAGGCAAGTGCGGAAAGGTTCCATGCTACAACACAGTCGAGAACTGGATGAAGAAGCTGGGGCTGTCCGTTTACGAGAACGACCGTACTCCATGCAGAGGAGGTAAGTATGCAGTCGTAGTGGATGAAAGCATATTCATCAACAGCGAAAAACTGCTTCTTCTGCTTGGCATTCCTGCCCGTCATAAAGGTGAGCCTGTGAAGCATGAGGATGTGACGGTTATCGGCATGAAGGTTAGCAAGGCCTTCAATGGTGATGACATCAAACAGGAGATAGAGGAGGCGGCCACGAAAGCAGGCCGCAACCCCGAGTATATCATCAATGATCAGGCGCACAACCTTACGAATGGAGTCGCCAAATCTGGTATTGCTCAGCACATTGACATCAGCCATGCCATGGGCACAATCTTGAAGAAGGCGTATGGCAAACAGGCTGATTTCGTTGCATTTACCAAAATTCTAGGTGAGGTAAGGCTGCAATATCACCTTACAGACAAGGCTTTCCTGCTTCCTCCGAATATGAGGACGATCGCCAGATTCATGAACATGTCGTCATGGGTTGACTGGGGACAGCACATGCTCCATGCATATAGCATTCTACCTAAGGAGAAGCAAGAGGCATACTCCTTCGTTCCAGAGAACAAAGATCTGCTTGATGAACTTGCTGTAGCCGTTGATGCCGTAAGACATGTAGAGGAAATCTGCAAGACCAAAGGCTTCAATATTGCTACATGCAATGAATGCAAACATTTTATCATCAGGAATGTCATTGGCAACGCCAACAACCGCAGAGCCATGCTAGGCATCAGGATGCTTGACTACTTCAAGAAAGAAGAGGCTTTGCTGGTTGATGACGTGCAGAATGACAACATCTCATCTGACATCATTGAGTCCGATTTTGGAATCTTCAAAATGAAAAAATCGCCTAACAAATTGTATGGTATTACTCCATTTGTTCTGTTGATTCCACTATACCCAAAACTCGTGAACAAATCTGTTACTGATACATTTAATTTCAAAGAGCGCTTAGTGAATGTTAAACTTAAGGACATTGATACTTGGGCTGCCAAGAACATGTCCACAAACTGGGTTACAGAACGAACCAAAATATTCAGAAAAGCAATCTGAATTTGGAACCGTTAACTGGACACCCTAAT
>NZ_NPJM01000063.1:0-72769 GCF_002251455.1 Prevotella sp. P4-51 | reverse complement strand
AAGGGCGGCAGGCTCGGCCACACGGGCGGGGAGCGGCTCAGCTACGGGGATGGCAGTAGGGATGGCTTGGGCAGTGGTGGAGGCGGTGTCGGAAGGAGCTAAACGGCACACGGCGATGACTACGGCTGCCACGACTGAGGCTGCTGCCATCCAGGGCATCATCCGGCGCAGGATATGCGCACGAGACTTGGGGCGGGGGGCGGCATAGGCGGTAAACATGAGCCTGAAGGTGTTCCACTCGACAGGAATATCGGTGGCGGTGCGGAAAAAACGCTCCAGCGTCTGCTCTTCGCTGAGCGACGTGGTGCCCTGCATGTAACGCTCAAGAAGCCGGGCTATGGTGGCATAATCGGGATTTCTCATAAGGCTTTATCTACGTTTGTCCAATTCTTCATAAATCGCTTTGCGGGCTCTCGCCAAGAGGGTGCTGACCGACTTGGGGGCTATGCCCACGATGCGGGCTATCTCGTCGTGGCTGCGGTGCTCGACCTGACGCATGTAGAAGACCTGCTGCTGTACTGAGGGCAGGCGCCGCATCTGACTGTCGAGCCACTCGAGGTTCTCGTGGTGCTGAAGGCTGACATCGGGCTGGGCGTAAACCGAAGCGGCAAGCTGGCGGAGGGCGTCGGCAAGAGGGAGGCGGGATGACTGGCGACGGCAGGCATTGAGAGCCAGGCGACGGGCGATGGTGGCAGTGAGGGCTTCGGGCGACTCGACACGCTCCAACGCGGCAAGGAGTTGCCACAGGCGTATCATCGTGTCTTGGGCGACATCCTCGGCGCCTTCGGCATCACTTCCGGCGCCGACAGCTGCGGTGAGCGCCACCTGGCGCAGTCGCGGGACAAGGCTGATGAACTGGTTTTCGGTCATTGTACTGTGGCTTTGTTACACCAATAAGACACATAAGGCGGATGAAACCAAACGGGAATTAACATTTTTAACAATTCTGCCGACTCCACAGCAATCTGCAGAGCTACGGCGTAGCCGTCATGCAGCCGGCGGATAATGCTCCAAATCGCATGATCAAGCAGTCTGGGGCTCCATACAAAACTCAATAACGGCTGTATCATTGAAAAAAAGCGAGAGCCGCATAACCCTGAATGGGCCGGCGGCTCTCGCTTATGTTGTAATCAAGGGAAAAACCTTAGATGTTGCTGTCCTTGACGTCGATGTCGAGGATGTTCTTCTTGTTGGCCTCGATGCGCTCGTAATCCTCACGCGAACCAACGATGAGCTTGTCAAACTGGCGCAGACCTGTACCGGCGGGGATGCGGTGACCGCAGATAACGTTCTCCTTCATACCCTCGAGGCGGTCTTGCTTGCCACGGATGGCAGCCTCGTTGAGCACCTTGGTGGTCTCCTGGAACGAAGCGGCAGACATGAAGCTCTTGGTACCGAGGGCAGCACGGGTGATACCCTGGAGTATCTGGGTGGCTGTGGCCTGGACGGCATCGCGCACCTGGACGAGGCGCAGGTCGCGGCGCTTGAGGCTTGAGTTCTCGTCGCGCAGCTTGCGGAGAGTGATAATCTGACCAGCCTTGAGGTTCTCGGAGTCGCCGGCGTCGGTGACTACCTTCTTGCCCCAGATGCGGTCGTTCTCCTCGGCGAAGTCGAGTTTGTCTACGAGCTCCTGCTCAAGGAATGTGGTGTCGCCCGGGTCATTAATCTGAACCTTGCGCATCATCTGACGCACGATAATCTCGAAGTGCTTGTCATTGATCTTCACACCCTGGAGGCGGTAAACATCCTGTACCTCGTTGACGATGTACTCCTGTACGGCGGTGGGACCCTTGATGGCAAGGATGTCATTGGGAGTGATGACACCGTCGGAGAGTGGAGTTCCGGCACGCACGGCGTCGTGCTCCTGCACGAGCAGCTGCTTGCTCAGATTGACAAGATACTTATGGGGTTCGCCGTGCTTGGGCGTAACGATGATCTCGCGGTTACCACGCTTGAGCTTGCCCATAGTGACCTCGCCATCGATCTCAGAAACGACTGCGGGGTTAGAGGGGTTGCGGGCCTCGAAGAGCTCGGTAACTCGTGGGAGACCACCGGTGATGTCACCAGCACCTCCTACGGCACGTGGAATCTTAACGAGAGTGGCACCGGTAGATACCTTCTGTCCGTCTTCTACCACTACGTGACAGCCTACGGGGAAGTTGTAGGTACCGAGCACATTGCCGTCGGCGTCTAGCACATCGCAGGTAGGAACCTTGGTGTGGTCCTTGGCGTCGATGATAATCTTCTCGGAAAGACCTGTGGTATCGTCGGTCTCGGCCTTGAAGGTGACACCGTCGATGACGTCGTTGAAGCGCAGTGTACCGGCATATTCGGTAACGATGAGCGCATTGAAGGGGTCCCACTTGGCGATGAGGTCGCCCTGCTTGACGATGTCGCCGTGCTTGTTGTAGAGGATAGAACCGTAGGGCAGGTCGAGGGTAGAGAGGACGATATCGGTATTGGGGTCGATGAATCGGATCTCGCCCAGACGGCTTACGACCATACGGCAATCCTTGGACTCGTCGTCGCGGAAGGGAACGTCGCGCACCTCTTCAAACTCGATGCGGGCGTCGTTCTTGGCAACGATGCTGGCGTTGGCGGCTGCATTACCAGCCACACCACCGGCGTGGAATGTACGCAGTGTAAGCTGTGTACCAGGCTCACCGATGGCCTGAGCGGCGATGACACCGGCAGCTTCGCCCAGCTGTACCATACGCGAGGTGGCGAGGTTGCGGCCATAGCACTTGGCGCAGATACCGCGCTTGCTCTCACAGGTAAGTACGGAGCGGATCTCTACCATCTCGATGGGTGACTTCTCGATGATGTCGGCCTTCTCCTCATTGATTTCCTCACCGGCTGCGCAGATGAGCTCGCCAGTGGTGGGATGGATGATGTCATGGACAGACACACGGCCGAGGATGCGCTCGCCGAGAGAAGATACAATCTCGTCGCCATTCTTGAGCGCACGGCACTCGAGGCCACGCAGTGTACCGCAGTCTTCCTGGGTAATGATGACATCGTGAGACACGTCGACCAGACGACGGGTAAGGTAACCGGCGTCGGCAGTCTTCATGGCGGTATCGGCAAGACCCTTACGGGCACCGTGGGAAGCGATGAAGTACTCGAGCACAGACATACCCTCCTTGAAGTTGGAGAGGATAGGATTCTCAATAATCTGAGCGCCCTCGGCACCGGCCTTCTGGGGCTTGGCCATCAGACCACGCATACCGGAGAGCTGCTTGATCTGGTCCTGAGAACCACGGGCTCCGGAATCGAGCATCATGTATACGGCGTTGAAGCCCTGGTCGGCTTCGGTCATTTCCTTCATCAGAACATCACCCAACTCGTCGTTGACGTGGGTCCAGGCATCGATAACCTGGTTGTAACGCTCGTTGTCGGTGATGAAACCCATGTTATAGTTGTTGGTAATCTCCTCGACCTCGCGCTGTCCCTTCTCTACGATAGCCTCCTTCTCTACAGGGATGATGATATCGTCGAGGTTGAACGACAGACCGGCTACATAGGACATGTGGTAACCCAGGTTCTTGATGCCGTCAAGGAAGGCGCAGGCGCGAGCCATACCGACTGCCTTGATAACGCGGGCGATGATGCCACGGAGTGACTTCTTGGAGATGATTTCATTGACGAAGCCCAATTCATCGGGGATAATCTGATTGACTACCACGCGGCCAACAGAGGTCTCGACAATATGCTTGACGGGCTGACCCTCAACGATATCGTCGACGAGCACCTTAACAGGAGCGTGAAGGTCGCACTTGCCGTCGTTGTAGGCGATGATGGCCTCTTCGGGACCGTAGAAGCTCAGGCCCTCGCCCTTGGCTCCGGGACGGAGCTTGGTGATATAGTAGAGACCGAGCACCATGTCCTGAGAAGGCACGGTGATAGGAGCGCCGTTGGCAGGGTTGAGGATGTTGTGGCTCTGGAGCATCAGTATCTGTGCCTCGAGTACAGCCTCGTTGCTCAAGGGAAGGTGGACAGCCATCTGGTCACCGTCGAAGTCGGCGTTGAACGCAGTACATGCCAGCGGGTGGAGCTGGATGGCTTTGCCCTCGATGAGCTTGGGCTGGAAGGCCTGGATACCCAGACGGTGCAGTGTAGGAGCACGGTTGAGGAGCACGGGGTGACCCTTCATGACATTCTCGAGGATGTCCCAGATGACGGGCTCACGACGGTCTACTATCTTCTTGGCGCTCTTGACAGTCTTGACGATGCCACGCTCGATGAGCTTGCGGATGATAAATGGTTTGTAGAGCTCGGCAGCCATCAGCTTGGGCAAACCGCACTCTCCCATCTTAAGTTCAGGACCAACGACGATAACCGAACGCGCTGAATAGTCGACACGCTTACCGAGAAGGTTCTGACGGAAGCGGCCCTGCTTACCCTTGAGTGAGTCGGAGAGTGACTTGAGCGGACGGTTGCTCTCGCTCTTCACGGCACTGGCCTTGCGAGAGTTGTCGAAGAGAGAGTCGACAGCCTCCTGGAGCATACGCTTCTCGTTGCGGAGAATCACCTCGGGAGCCTTGATTTCGACGAGTCTCTTCAGACGGTTGTTGCGGATGATGACACGACGGTAGAGGTCGTTGAGGTCGGATGTGGCAAAGCGGCCACCGTCGAGAGGTACGAGCGGACGAAGCTCGGGGGGGATGACGGGAAGTATCTTCATAATCATCCACTCGGGCTTGTTGACCTCCTTGGACGAGCGGAAAGCCTCGACAACCTGCAGGCGCTTCAGAGCCTCGGTCTTGCGCTGCTGGCTGGAGTCATTGTTGGCTCGGTCGCGCAGCTCGTAAGAGATAGAGTCGAGGTCGAGGTCGGTAAGGAGGTCGCGGATAGCCTCGGCACCCATCTTGGCGATGAACTTGTTGGGATCATCGTCGGGGAGAAGCTGGTTGTTGGGGTCGAGCTGAGTATCGAGAATGTTCAGATACTCGTCTTCGGTGAGAAGATCCATGCGGTGAGAACCGTTGATCTCGAGTCCGTCTTTGTCGGTGCGGCCCTCAAAGGCTCCGGGCTTGATGACGATATACTTCTCGTAGTAGACTACAGCGTCGAGCTTCTTGGTAGGCATTCCGAGCAGATAGCCAATCTTGTTGGGCAGTGAACGGAAATACCAGATATGTGCGATGGGCACTACCAGTTCGATATGACCTGAGCGCTCGCGGCGTACCTTCTTCTCGGTAACCTCGACACCGCATCGGTCGCAGACGATACCCTTGTAGCGTATGCGCTTGTACTTGCCGCAGGCGCACTCATAGTCCTTGGTAGGACCGAAGATGCGCTCGCAGAAGAGTCCGTCACGCTCTGGCTTATAGGTACGATAGTTAATCGTCTCTGGTTTGGTAACCTCGCCAAACGAATTTTCCAGGATTTCTTCGGGAGAAGCCAATCCGATGGTAATCTTCGTAAAATTATTCTTTATTTTTGTATCTTTCTTAAAAGCCATTGTCTTGAAATAATTAAGGGTTCTCGTTTAATCAAGTTTGATACTCAAACCAAGACCACGGAGTTCGTGGAGAAGTACGTTGAGTGACTCGGGGATACCGGGAGTAGGCATGGCATCGCCCTTGACGATAGCCTCGTAAGCCTTGGAACGTCCTACGACGTCATCACTCTTGATGGTCAGAATCTCCTGGAGCACATGGCTTGCACCGAATGCCTCAAGAGCCCAAACCTCCATCTCTCCGAAACGCTGACCACCAAACTGGGCTTTACCACCGAGTGGCTGCTGGGTAATCAAGCTGTACGGACCGATAGAACGAGCGTGCATCTTGTCTTCTACCATGTGGCCGAGCTTCAAGAAGTAGGTCATACCGATGGTAGCGGGCTGGTCGAACTTCTCGCCGGTCTCACCATCATATATATAGGTAGAGCAGAGGCGGGGCAGACCTGCCTTGTCGGTCCACTCGGAGAGGTCGTTGAGCTTGGCACCGTCGAAGATAGGAGTGGCAAACTTGACACCGAGCTTCTTACCGGCAGCACCGAGGATGGCCTCGAAGATCTGACCGAGGTTCATACGAGAGGGCACACCCATAGGGTTGAGCACCAGGTCTACAGGACGTCCGTCCTCGAGGAAAGGCATATCCTCGGCACGTACGACCTTGGAAACGATACCCTTGTTACCGTGACGACCGGCGAGCTTGTCGCCCACCTGAATCTTACGCTTCTTGGCGATATAGACCTTGGCCATCTGCAGGATGCCTGAAGGCAGCTCGTCGCCAATGGTGATGGCAAACTTGCGGCGCTTCAGCTCGGCATCGAGCTGCTTGTACTTGCGGATATAGTTCATGATGAGCTTCTGGATAAGGCCGTCGGTATGCTCGTCGCCAGTCCAGCCATTGCTCTGGATGCCGTCGTACTCGAGGTTCTTCAGCGCAGTAGCGGTGAAGGTAGAACCCTTGGAGATGATTTCGGCACCGGTATAGTCCTTGATACCCTCACACTTCTTGTCTTCGGTGAGTTCAAGGAGCTTGTCAACGAGGATATCTTTCAGGTCCTCATTCTTTGCCTCGTATTCCTCGTCAATCTTGGCCAGAACAATCTTGTCCTGCTTCTTGGACTCACGAGTCTTGATGGCACGAGAGAAGAGCTTCTTGTCGATAACCACACCGCTGAGTGATGGATTGGCCTTGAGTGAAGAGTCCTTCACATCGCCGGCCTTGTCGCCGAAGATGGCGCGCAGCAGCTTCTCCTCGGGTGAGGGGTCGCTCTCGCCCTTGGGCGAAATCTTACCGATGAGTACATCGCCTGGCTCTACGCGGGCTCCGACGCGGATAACACCGTTCTCGTCAAGGTCCTTGGTAGCCTCTTCGCTCACATTGGGGATATCAGAGGTAAACTCTTCCACACCACGCTTGGTCTCACGCACGTCGAGTGAATACTCGTCGACATGTACGGAAGTGAGCACATCCTCACTTACCAGGCGCTCAGAGATAACGACGGCGTCCTCATAGTTGTAACCCTTCCATGGCACGTAGGCTACGAGCAGGTTGCGACCCAGGGCCAGCTCACCATTCTCGGTGGCATAACCCTCGGTGAGGATATCACCGGCTTTCACACGCTGACCCTTGTCGCAGATAGGACGAAGGTCGATGGTCATATTCTGGTTGGTACGACGGAACTTGGGAATGCGATACTCCTTGAGAGCAGGCTCGAAGCTGACAAAGTCTTCCTCCTCGGTGCGGTCGTAGAGAATACGGATGGTGGTGGCGTCAACATACTCGATGACACCGTCGCCCTCGGCGGTAATCATGGTGCGCGAGTCCTCGCAGACCTTCTTCTCCAGACCGGTACCTACGATAGGTGCATCGTTGTGGAGCAATGGCACTGCCTGGCGCATCATGTTACATCCCATCAGCGCACGGTGACCGTCATCGTGCTCGAGGAAAGGAATAAGACCTGCTGAAACAGAAGCAATCTGCTGGGGAGCAACGTCCATGTAATCTACCTGGGTAGGAGCAACTACTGGATAGTCGGCATCCTGACGGCACTTTACAACCTTGCGGATGAAGTTGCCCTCGGGAGTAAGGGGCGCATTGCCCTGACCGATAATCTTGGCCTCCTCCTCCTCTGCGGTAAGGTATACCACGTCCTTGTTGTCCATGTCGGCCTTGCCGTCAACAATCTTACGGTAAGGTGTAACGATGAAGCCGAGGTCGTTAATCTTGGCATACAGACAGAGTGATGAAATAAGACCGATGTTAGGACCTTCAGGACTCTCGATAGGACACAGACGGCCGTAGTGAGTATAGTGTACGTCTCGAACCTCGAAACCGGCACGCTCACGAGAAAGTCCGCCAGGACCAAGGGCCGAAAGACGACGCTTGTGGGTAACCTCGGCAAGGGGGTTGGTCTGGTCCATAAACTGGCTCAGAGGGTTGGTACCGAAGAATGAATTGATAACGCTCGAGATGGTCTTGGCGTTAATCAGGTCGGTAGGAGTAAACACTTCATTGTCGCGAACGTTCATGCGCTCACGGATGGTACGGGCCATACGGGCAAGACCGATAGAGAACTGGTTGGCCAACTGCTCGCCTACCGTGCGTACACGGCGGTTGCTCAGGTGGTCGATATCGTCAACGGTAGCATTGGAGTTGACGAGCTGGATGAGATATTTGATAATCTCGATGATATCTTCCTTGGTAAGCACGCGGACATCAGACTCGGTGTTCAGGCCCAACTTCTTGTTGATACGATAGCGGCCCACCTCGCCCAAGTCGTAACGCTTGTCAGAGAAGAACAGATTCTGGAATACTTCCTTGGCACTGGCATCATCGGCAGGGTCAGCATTACGCAGCTGGCGATAGATGTAGAGCACGGCCTCCTTCTCAGAGTTAGAGGGGTCTTTGGCCAAAGTGTTGAAGATGATAGAATACTTGTTACCGGCTTCGGCATCCTTGTGCAGGAGAATGCTCTGAGCTCCACTTTCCAGAATCTCAGGTATCATCTCCTCGGTGATGACAGTCTCGCGCTCAACGATAACCTCCGAACGGTCGATAGATACTACTTCACCAGTATCTTCGTCCACGAAGTCCTCGTTCCAGCGAGTCACCACGCTACCGGCAACCTTGCGGCCTACGCAGGCCTTGAGGTTCTTCTTGTTGACCTTTACCTCCTCGGCAAGGTCGAAGATGCGCAGAATGTCCTTATCGCTTTCATAACCGATGGCACGCAGCAGTGTCGTAACAGGCAATTTCTTCTTACGGTCGATATATGCATACATTACATTATTTATATCGGTCGCAAACTCAATCCAAGAACCCTTGAATGGAATGATACGTGCGCTGTAAAGCACAGTACCGTTGGCATGCACACCCTGACCGAAGAATACACCCGGTGAACGGTGCAGCTGGGCAACTACCACGCGCTCAGCACCGTTGATAACGAATGTACCGTTGCTTGTCATGTAAGGAATGGTACCGAGGAACACGTCCTGGATGACGGTTCCGAAATCCTCGTGGTCGGGGTCGGTACAAAACAGCTTCATCTTAGCCTTCAAAGGCACACTATATGTAAGGCCACGCTCCAGACACTCGTCTATGGTGTAACGCGGCGGATCAATATAGTAATCCAAGAACTCAAGAACGAAGTTATTGCGAGTATCGGTGATAGGGAAGTTCTCAGCGAACACCTTATACAGACCGTCATTCTTGCGTTCTTCAGGCGGAGTTTCCAACTGTAAAAAGTCCTTGAAAGACTTCAACTGCACATCGAGAAAATCCGGGAAAGGGTACGGATTATGCACGCTGGCAAAATTTACTCTGTTATCGACAATTTTTGTAGCCATAAATGAATTAAATGATCTGTTATAAAAGCCCGAAAGAGCGGGCTGGGCATCAGCGTCTATAGAAAGACACAAAAAGGTTAGGACTCACCGACTGGGCAAATCCTAACCATATTTAAGAGAAAACTGAGTTCTTATTACTTGAGCTCTACCTTAGCGCCAGCTTCCTCGATAGCCTTCTTCAGGTTCTCAGCCTCTTCCTTAGAGAGACCTTCCTTAACTGTAGCAGGAGCAGCGTCTACGAGATCCTTAGCCTCTTTCAGACCAAGACCGCAAGCCTCCTTAACAGCCTTAACTACCTGGAGCTTTGTAGCACCTACCTCAGCGAGGACAACATCGAAAGATGTCTTCTCCTCAGCTGCGGCTGCACCAGCAGCAGCAGGACCAGCAGCAACAGCAACAGCTGCAGCTGCGGGCTCAATACCGTACTCGTCCTTCAGGACTGTTGCCAACTCATTTACTTCCTTAACAGTAAGATTTACTAATTCTTCTGCAATAGCTTTAATGTCTGCCATTTTATTCTAAATTTTAATTGTTCTTGTAATAAATATATCTTTGACTTTATGTAATTGTAATTGTTACATTGCAATTATTATTCAGGACGCTCGCCTAAAGTCTTGAGCACACCGTGGATGGTGTTTGCGCCTGACTGAAGAGCAGAAACAACGTTCTTGGCGGGAGACTGAAGCAAAGCAACAATATCTGCGATAACTTCGTTCTTGCTCTTGATAGCCACGAGTTCCTCGAGCTGGTTGGCTCCGAAGAAACCCTCCTCTGCGTAAGCAGCCTTAAGTGCGGGGATACCCTCTTTGGTATATTCCTTAAGCAACTTGGCAGGTACATTCGCTGTGTGAGCGAAGAGGACGGCGGTGCTACCCTTCAGGCTACCGTAGAGCTCAGAGAAATCAATCTCAGACTCTTCCATTGCCTTGTGGAGAAGGGTGTTCTTCACAACGACCATCTTGATTTCACTCTTGAAGCACTGGCGACGGAAATCACTGGTCTTCTCAGCATTCAATCCTGTTACGTCAACAAGATAGAAATGGGGATATTCCTTGAGTTTCTGTCCAAGCTCTGCTATAATAGTATCTTTAAGTTCTTTCTTCATTGTACAAAACTTTTAGAGTTATTCAACTGATTTAGGATCAATCTTGATACCCTTACTCATAGTGCTTGAAATAAAGATACTCTTGATATATGTACCTTTAGCAGCAGCAGGCTTCAACTTGATAACGGTCTGGATAAACTCCTTAGCGTTACCATAAATCTGCTCGGCGGTCATATTAACCTTACCGATAGAGGTGTGGATGATACCAGCCTTATCTACCTTGAAGTCAATCTTACCCTGCTTAACGTCCTTAACTGCCTTAGCAACATCCATAGTTACAGTACCGCTCTTGGGGTTAGGCATAAGACCACGAGGACCGAGTACACGGCCGAGGGGACCTACTTTACCCATGCAAGAGGGCATTGTGATGATGACATCGATATCTGTCCATCCGCCTTTGATCTTCTCGATATATTCATCAAGACCAACGTAGTCGGCACCTGCCTCCTTGGCAGCTGCTTCCTGATCGGGAGTACAGAGGGCGAGTACACGCGTAACCTTACCTGTTCCGTTAGGAAGAGATACTACGCCACGAACCATCTGGTTTGCCTTACGGGGGTCAACACCAAGACGAACGTCCACGTCAACAGAAGCCTCAAACTTGGTAGTGGTAATTTCCTTTACCAGCTCTGTAGCCTCCTTGAGTGTGTACATCTTCCCTGCTTCAACCTTCTCAGCGACTGATTTTTGATTTTTTGTCAGTTTACTCATCTTTAATTGAAGTTTTTAAATTATTCTCCAGGGAAGTCCCCTTTTACAGTGATACCCATACTGCGAGCAGTACCGGCAACAAGTCTCATAGCGCTCTCGATAGTGAAACAGTTCAAGTCAGCCATCTTGTCTTCGGCGATAGCCTTTACCTGATCCCAGGTTACGGTTGCCACCTTCTGACGGTTGGGCTGGGCTGAACCACTCTTTACCTTGGCCACCTCTTTCAACTGCACAGCTGCGGGAGGAGTCTTGATAATAAAGCTGAAAGACTTGTCTGTATAATAAGTGATAACAACAGGAAGTATCTTACCTGCCTTATCCTGGGTTCTGGCGTTGAACTCTTTGCAGAATCCCATAATGTTGATACCCTTAGAACCCAAAGCAGGACCTACGGGTGGTGAAGGATTCGCAGCGCCACCTTTAATCTGTAATTTGATTAATCCAGCAACTTCTTTAGCCATTTTTGTTAATAATTGATTTTTTGTTAATTATCAGTCTGAAGAGTGGAAGCCTCTCGACTTGTTAGGAAGACACACCGTAACAATATGCGCCTATCCTTCTTTTTCTACTTGCATGAAATTCAACTCAAGCGGTGTCTTGCGTCCGAAGATTTTCACCATAACCTTGAGCTTGCGCTTTTCGGTGTTCACCTCTTCGATGATACCGGTAAATCCGCTGAAAGGACCGTCGGTAACCTTGACAACCTCGTTTACCTCGTAAGGGATATTTACGTCTGCGGCAAACTCAGCTTCCTCAGCAGCACCGAGCATACGGTTGATATCGCTCTGGGGAACAGGTGAGGGATTGTCAAGACCTCCGAGGAAACCTAAACAGTTGGGCATAAAGCGCAAAGTATGTGCAACATCACCGATGAGTGTTGCCTGCACAAAAACATATCCTGGCAGAGAGATTTTTTCCTTCTCCACGCGACGACCGTTACGCTGAGAATATGTCTTCTCTGTAGGAATAAGTACCTGAGCTACATTAGCACTGAGCAAATCGTTGTGTTTGATTTCGGCCTCAATATATTCTTTGAGCTTGGCCTCCTTGCCACTAACGGCGCGCAGTACATACCAATTCATTCCAGTTTCTGCCATTGTTACCTTTAATTAGGATAGATGGTAGTCATCACAAAACGGAAAAAACTATCCATTGCGAAAACAACAAGAGCCACCACAACAGAAGCAGACAGCACAACAACAGCGCTATGCGTCAGCTCAGCGTATGACGGCCAAGTGGTCTTATGTACAAGTTCGTTATAACAAGCCTTGCAATAATTTCCTATTTTCTTAAACATATATTTTTTATTTTTGCACGGGTTGGAGGGCTCGAACCCCCGACACCTGGTTTTGGAGACCAGTGCTCTACCAACTGAGCTAAACCCGTAAGAAAGTCTCCGCAACCGCAGCTGCGGAGACTTGTATTTAGTTTTTCAACTAATTCTCTGATTACTTAACGTCGTCGAGGATAGTTGTGATCTGACCAGAACCTACTGTACGACCACCCTCACGGATAGCGAAACGGAGACCCTCGTTCAGAGCAACCTTGTAAATCAAGGTAACCTCAATCTCTACGTTGTCACCAGGCATTACCATCTCAACTCCCTCAGGAAGTTTGATTTCACCGGTACAGTCCATAGTACGGAGATAGAACTGAGGACGATACTTGTTACCGAATGGAGTGTGACGGCCACCCTCTTCCTTCTTCAATACATAGATAGAAGCCTTGAAGTGATCGTGAGGAGTGATAGCACCGGGATGCACAACTACCATACCACGCTTAACCTCGTTCTTGTCGATACCACGGAGAAGCAGACCTACGTTGTCACCAGCCTCACCCTCAGCAAGAATCTTGCGGAACATCTCAACACCAGTGATAACTGACTTCTTGTCCTCACCGAGACCGAGCAGCTGAACTTCGTCACCTACCTTACACTTACCAGTCTCGATACGACCTGTAGCAACAGTACCACGGCCAGTGATTGAGAACACATCCTCAACAGGCATCAAGAAAGGCTTATCAACCTCACGAACAGGCTCCTGGATCCATGTATCAACAGTATCCATCAGTTCGAGAACCTTGTCCTCCCACTTCTCAACACCGTTCAGAGCACCGAGTGCAGAACCGCGGATGATAGGAGTATCCTCTTCATAGCCATACTGCTCGAGAATCTCGTGAAGCTCCATCTCAACGAGCTCCAGCATTTCCTCGTCGTCTACCATATCGCACTTGTTCAGGAATACTACCAGACGGGGAACGTTTACCTGACGAGCGAGAAGCACGTGCTCACGTGTCTGAGGCATAGGACCATCAGTAGCAGCACAAACCAGGATAGCACCGTCCATCTGAGCAGCACCAGTAACCATGTTCTTTACATAGTCAGCGTGACCGGGACAGTCAACGTGTGCATAGTGACGTTTAGCTGTTTCATACTCAATGTGAGCAGAGTTGATAGTGATACCACGCTCTTTCTCCTCAGGAGCGTTGTCAATCTGGTCAAATGACTTAACTTCCTCGCCAGTACCCAGTCTCTTGTGAAGAACGAGAGAGATGGCAGCTGTCAAAGTAGTCTTACCGTGGTCAACGTGACCGATAGTACCGATGTTTACATGCGGTTTGGTACGTACGAATTCTTCTTTAGCCATAGCTTTGATATTTAATTTTTATAATGAAAATCAGTTTAAATTAATATATTGTTTGTTTTCCATATCCTTTCCGTTCTGCCGGAATGAGATAAGAATTAGAGCTGTAACTGAGAGTTGAACTCAGGACCTCTTCCTTACCAAGGAAGTGCTCTACCACTGAGCTATTACAGCAAATTTAGAGCGGAAAACGGGGCTCAAACCCGCGACCCCCAGCTTGGAAGGCTAGTGCTCTATCAACTGAGCTATTTCCGCGTTGAGTGGGTGGTGATGGATTCGAACCACCGAAGGCGAAAGCCAGCAGATTTACAGTCTGCCCCATTTGGCCACTCTGGTAACCACCCATATTTTTACGGTCATGCGTCCGTTTCCGTTTCTTGAGCCTCTTGTCGGATTCGAACCAACGACCCCGAGATTACAAATCACGTGCTCTGGCCAACTGAGCTAAAGAGGCAAATCCTTGCAGCCGCCGAGCGACTCGTTTTTAGGACGTGTTGTAAAACGGCTGCAAAGATACGCATTATTTTTCTATTGCCAAAACTTTTTGCAGTTTTTTTTAATGGCTACGCTGTTTTTCCTTGAATTTGGTGAGTTGAACCTTCAGGCTCTCGACACACTGGTCAATACTTTCCTCAAATGTGTCACAAGTCTTTTCAACATAAAGGTCCTTGCCGGTCACACCCACAGTCACGCAGGCTTGCTTGTTGAGAGCGGTGGCAGGCTTCACCACTTTTAATTGCACCTCTACTTTCTGAATATCTTCATAAGTTTTTTCCAACTTGGCGATTTTCTTTTCGACAAACGCCTGTAACTTCTCGGTAGCGTCGAAATGTATCGACTGAATCTTAACTTCCATAATTACCTCCTTTTTATTTAATTAAAGAGTTACGCCCTTGGATGGGCTTCTTGATATACTCGCTTGAGTTGCTCAAAGGTGGTATGGGTGTAGATTTCGGTCGTAGAGAGACTCTCATGACCCAACAGTTTCTTCACACTTTCCAGACCAGCCTCGTGATTGAGCATAGCGGTAGCGAAGGTATGGCGGAGCACATGGGGCGACCGTTTGCTGAGCGTGGATACAAGCGACAGACATCGCTTCACCTCGTTTCTTACCTGGTCACCGCTCATCCTCTCTCCCTTGCGAGTCACAAACAGGGCGCCGTTACCGGCCTTGACCTGCTCATCACGCACCCTTATATATATTAATAAGGTGTGCTCCAGTTCCTCACCCAGAGGGATGATGCGCTGCTTGTTGCGCTTTCCCAACACTTTGACAGCATGGTTAGCCCAGTCTATCGCCGTGTCGTCCAGTCCTGTCAATTCAGAGAGACGTATGCCTGTCTCGTAAAAAGTCATCAGCATCGTCCGTGCCCTTACGCTTTCGAAGTCATCACCCCACTCCACCACATCCAGAAGCCGGTTCATCTCCTCTTCTTTCAGAAATTGCGGCAGAGGCTTTGCCTTCTTCGGGCCCTTAATCATCCTCGACGGGTCGCGGGCTACCTTTTGGTGAGCCAGAGCATAACGGTAAAACGAGCGAAGAGCACTCAGTCTGCGATTAACAGAAGTAGCTCTATTGCCTTTATCCATCATGCTTTCCATCCATCCACGGATGACATCGGCATCGACAGTCTCCCAGGAAAGCAGCATGTCCAAATTTTTGAAATATGCCTCAAAAGCCTTCAGGTCTTCGGCATAACTGCTAACAGTCAACTCTGAACGGTTCTTTTCAAACCGCAAGTAGTCCAAAAATTCGCCAATCATCGCCATCGCGCCTATTACATTACTGTTTTCGGCAACGAATATACGGAAATTAATTCAAACTACCAAATTTTCGGAGGAAAAATTATTCCTCTTCCTGACGGAGCTTCTGTACGTAGATGGCGTGTTCCATCTTGAGACGCTTCAAAACAGAAGGCTTATCAAACTGCTGACGAGAGCGGAGTTCCTTAATAACACCTGTCTTTTCGAATTTTCTCTTGAACTTCTTGAGAGCTCTTTCGATGTTCTCACCATCTTTTACTGGTACAATAATCATTGTCTTGTTTTTATTAATTAATTATGTTAAACTTATTGCTTTCGGGCATGCGCCCAATTATCGCGGCTGCAAAATTACTGCTATTTTGTCACTTGGGCAAGTTTTTTGCCCTATTTTTTCACAAAACGGCTGAAATTGTTGCATTTACGCCATTCAGCGCCACTATCTCCAGCCCATTCCAACCCATAGATACGCCCTCCGCAGCCCCCGTTTCTGGGGCGGAGATTATGGATGGAAGTCGGGGAAGGACTGATGCAAAAAGGGAGATTATCGGCGCTTTCGCCGAGGACATCGTCAGAATTGCCGAGGGTACCTTCACACTTCCCGAGGGTACCTTCACGATCGCCGAGGGTATCTTCAGAATTATTGCGAGGAGGGATATGGATATTTCATGGCTTGAAATGATTGTTGCGGAGCTTGATACTGGTATTGCGTGTCACGAAATTACTCTGATGGGATGCTGCATGGGAATGTGAATGGCTAACGGATGAGCGAAGCGGGTAATAGATGCAACAAAGTGGGCTGCCATGTACAATAAAGTGACTGCCCTTATATATATATAATAATGTAGGGAATGGCAGAAATGGTGATTTGCCTGTTGGTGACGATTGCTACAACGCTGGGAGCGGCTGGGAGGGCGGTTGGGTTTCTATCCACTCTTCCTCGGACTGTCGTGGTTTTCCTTGGGGCTGTCTTGGATATTTTTGAAGTTGTCATGGATATCCTTGAGACCGTCGCGGGTGTCCTTGGGGCCGTCACGAATATCCCTGGAGTTGCCACGGATATTCTCGGGGCTGTCACGGATATTCTTGGGGCTGGGGTGGCTCAACCTTTTGTCCATCCCGCCGCCACAGCCAGCCACACGGCGCTAACACTGGTCACCGCTATAGCCGTGGTGACGGAAGGGGAATTCGTCCTCTTCCTTAGGGACAAACATCGAGTCGTCTTCGCTCTCGCCGTCCATACGGGCAAGCGTCTGGCTGTTCTTGAAACAGGTCCCGAGATAGTCGTTGCGATGAAAATATCTGCCGAGCACCTCGCGGTAGTCATCAAAGGCCTGCGGCGATGGCGTCTCGGTGAATATACGGGCAATCGCAGCCTCAACCTCATCAATACCGCAGTCCTCGGCCAGACAGGAGAGCGCACCCAAGGCATAGGTCCAACCCCGCTTGGCATAACGGGTGACGAGCCTTACCACCCGCTTCCAGCAGGCATTGTCTATACGACAGCCGTAGAGCCTCGACACGACCAACACGCCAAGATAATCGAGCCTCGCGTCGCCACACCACGACTCCACGATGTCGAGGAAGTAGTTGCAGTCGTCCTCGGGCGAAGCGAGCAGCATCTTCAGCCCCGTCTCGTCCCTACAGTCGATATACTCTTCCACCTCTGCCATGCGGCGCTGGCAGTCCTCGAGTATGCTCACCATCCGCGCGTCGGGCTCTATCCCCACCCCGTGCAGGAAGAACTGGTGCAGGTTGTCTATCAGCGGTTCGTCGTTGCACTGGAATGCGAACAACATCTCCAGAAGGAACTGCGGAGTCTGGTTCTGACAGTAATCTTCGGCATAGAAGGGGTTGGGCTCGCCCCGCTCGTCATACTTGTCGATGCAACCCAGCACATCCAGGGCGTCGGAGTCGCGGGCAAGCGCCTTTTCCACATAGTGGCGCGTGTAGCGGTTGTCTGGGCCCTCCCGGAGACTGCAGTCGTCGAGGAAGAGACGCAGCGCATATCTGTTGTAGTCCCTGCCCTCGCTGTAGGCGGCATAGACGCTGGCGGCATCGGTCCATCCATAGCGCTCGACGAGCTGCCTGTTCTTGTCCACGAAATCGATGCTGCAGTCTACCTCTGCCTCCTGACTCAGCAGTTCGTCTGCCAGCAGTATGGCGAGCCCGCTGCCTATGGCGCTATCCAGCTCGGGTATCATCGGAGCCATCTCGCGCCTGCCCACCTGCGTCCTGCCCACATAGGGGTATAGCATCAGACGGCGCACCGAGCTCTCGTCTACCTCTACGGTCATCACCATATCGCGGGCCGTCACCCAGTCCCTGACCTTCACGTCTACTATCACTTGTATCATATCTTCCATTTCCGTTATGCTTGCCGGCACCATGCCAACAGTCTGCGAAATTAGCGAAAATCATTCTGTCCACAGCGCTCGAGATACGTATAAAACTCTGCCGGACCCACTTTTTCTCCCTACTTGTCATGGCCAGACAAAAAAGTGTGCCCTTTTGCACCCATTACTCGTTTTTTATTTTTACCTTTGTCACACATTGACAATCGCATTACACCTATTTATATTATATAGACAATGAAGACATCTAAGAAGTGGACCATCCACATTGCCTGTTATGTGATAGCTGCCCTCGCGCTATCCGTTCTCAACGAGTTGCACCCTGCGGTGAAATACCGCACAGAAGTAATCGAGCCACAGTCCGAGGCCCTGCAGCCCACGGCAGTCATCGATCTGGACAACGACAACCCCTATGCCTACGCCGGACAGGAGAGCGACGGCAAACTGTATCTCTATGCCGACAGACAGCTGGCGGTCATGAACCCGCGCGTCTCCGAGAACCGCAATCTGACATTCATGCAGATTGTCACCACTGCCGACGGCGCTATGGAGCTCCACGTCAAGGGCTTCATCAATGTCGACGCCCAGGGCCACTACTCGCTCGACGATGCCGGCAATGTGGGCAAGCCTATGGTCATCAAGCAGGTCAAGGACGGCGAGCCCATCATGCAGAACATATCCAATATCGACACCAAGCGGTATAAGATACGCCTCCTGCGCAATGCCCCTCTCGGCATCAATGCCGACGCCGTGGCCAAGGCAGCCCAGCGCGTGAGCCCCGACTACACCCCCGCACCCCAGCCCGACCCACAGCAAGAGAAGGTGCAGGAGTATATCCACAACAAGAGCCTGCTGGTCTACAAGAGTACCATCTTCTACTCGCTCCTGGGCATCACCGTGCTGGCAGTGATTATGGCCATCCTGCTCTTTGCCGAGCGCGACGAGATAGAGTTGGGTCCGAAGAACAAGATAACCACCTGCGACGACGAGCTGACCATCAGCACCGAGTACCAGAAGATGCCCAAACTGCTCCTGGTGAGCAACTATCTCTTGCTGGCCCTCATCGCCGTCATCACGGTATGCCTCTGCGTGCCCCTGCTGACCGAGACCATCTTCGCCAATCTCTTTGCCGGTTTCTTTGAAGGTCTGGGCGCCATCATCATGCTCACGGCACTGGCCTGCGCCATGGCCTACAACTGCTGGATGATGAGCCGCCACATCAAGGATGCTGAGGCCTGCGATACCGACAAGGGCTTCTGGCTCACTGCCGTCGAGATACTGATGGTGATTGTGGTCAACACCGTGGTGGTGGCCATGTGGCTGCCCGTATCGCTGATACCCGTCTTCGGCATCAACGTGATACTCGCCCTGCCCAACATCATCATCGCCTATGCCACCAGCGCCCACCGCTCCGAGCTCCACTGGATGCTGCCCATCCACGAGATATACAAGTGGATAAGCGGCTTCACCGTACTGGCCTTCGTCGTGCTGCTGTGGATATTCAACTGTCTGCTCCAGGGCAAGGTGCGCAGTGACAAGCTCGAAGCCGCCGCCAACGCCAAGCGCCAGCTCTCTGAGGGCAATGACTTCTATGCCACCGGAGAAGACGGCAAGCTGCACCACTTCCAGCGCGTAGGCTCCAGCGACGAGTGGCGCGACCTCAGCGATGAAGGCGGCCAGATCTACTACCGCAATGGCACCGTATTAACACGTGCTGCCTACTAAGAGAACATGATGCCAGATACAGCCACACTACTCTACCGGCGTGTAGAGGCACTTGCAGACCTCGACAGCGATACCGTCGAGGTGCGCAACAGGAGTCTGCACGCCGCCCTGGCGCAGGTGTGCCATGAGGGAGTCAAGGATACGGGCATGGCCTTTGGCAACCTGTTTTCGCAGGTCGACTACCTGTGTCGCAGCCGTGCCGTGGGCGCCGCCGACAGGCAGGAGATACAGACCATGCGCCGCCACTCCAACAGCACCGAGCCCATCGCCGATGCCGACTGGCCCTACGACCTGCGTGCGCTGGCTCTGCTCGTGTCGGCAGTCACCTCCACCGACGTGCCCTCGACCCTCGTGGGCCATCTGCCCGTCATGGGGCGTCCCGCCGACCTCAGCCACACCATAGACCGCCGCTATCTGCGCTGCGTGGTCACCGACCATGACGACCAGTTCATCCACGTCCATGCCGACGGCGAAGGCACGGGCGACACCTACACCGTCGACTACACCGCCCACAGCTATCTGCAGCCCCTGCTCAAGCGCGGCATGCAGCTCAACCTCATCGACTGCCATGAGGGCAAGCACCTCGAGCCCGGGCTCATCATCGTCGAGCCCGACTATCTGCTCGACATCAGCCAGATAGCGCGCTGCTTCACCGACTACGGCCACCATCCCCTCGCCTATGTCGCCAACAGGCTCAGCCCTGCCGCCAACTCCTATGCCATACTCCTGGGTAACTTCGCCGGGCGCGCCCTCGACGACATCATCAACCACCCCAAGGACTACGACTGGCTCGACACCCTGCGCACCAACTTCCGCGAGCGGGCACTCGACTACTGCACCTGCCCCGACTTTGCCGGCGGAGCCAAATTCAAGGTCGACGCCAAGGCGCAGGTCGACAATCTGTGCGGCATCGTAGACAATCTCTTCGCCCCCGACCCCGCCTCGCGCCGCCGTCCCTACAGGCGCGACCGGGCCATCCTCGAACCTTCCTTCGTCTGCGAGCGGCTGGGCATCCAGGGTCGTATCGACCTCATGACCACCGATATGCGGCTGCTGGTCGAACAGAAGTCGGGGCGCAACTACAATATCGAGCGCGGATATGCCAACCAGTATGGCTCCTTCCAGAAAGAGGACCACTATGTGCAGCTGCTGCTCTATGCAGGGCTGCTGCGCCAGAACTTCGGGCTGGGCCGCCGCAAGACCGACATACGCCTGCTCTACTCCAAGTATCCCCTGCCTGGCGGACTGGTAGCCGTCAACGAGTACCAGGCCCTCTTCCGCGAGGCTATTGCCCTGCGCAACCGCATCGTGGCGCAAGACTACGCCATAGCCCACGACGGGTTTGGCAGCATCATCGACCAGCTCACCCCCGAGACCATCAACGAGCGACAACTGTCTACCCGCTTCTTCTCCGACTACATTCTGCCCCAGCTCCAGCGCCTGCTCACTCCGCTCCACACCATGAGCGCCGTAGAGCACGCCTACTTCTGCACCATGGCGACATTCGTGATGCGCGAGCAGCTGGCTGCCAAGGTGGGCAGCAATGAGGGCGTAAGCGCCAGCATGGCCGACCTGTGGAATATGCCGCTCGCCACCAAGCGCGAAATGGGCAACATCTACACCGGGCTCACCATCACCGGCAAGGAGAAGAGCAAGGGACGCGGCGGATGGGACATCGTCAGCCTCGACGTGCCCGACCAGGGCGAGGACTTCCTGCCCAACTTCCGCCCGGGCGACTCGATATATCTCTATGCCTACACCGACACGCCCAACCCCACCGGCGCCATCCTCTTCAAGGGTTCGATAGTGGCAATGAGCCAGCACAGCATCACCGTGCACCTCAACGACGGCCAGCAGAACGAACATATACTCGCCGACAGCACCTATGCCGTAGAGCACAGCGGTTCCGACAACACCTTTACCGCCAATCTGCGCAGTCTGAGCGAACTGATACACGCGCCGAGCGACCGGCGACAGCTGCTCCTCTCGCAGCGCGAACCCACAGCCGACACCTCGCGACTGCTCACCCGCCCCTACAGCCCCACCTACGACGCCACGCTGCTCAAGGTCAAGCAGGCCAACGACTTCTTCCTGCTCGTGGGCCCGCCGGGAACCGGCAAGACATCGATGGCGCTGCGCTTCATGGTCGAAGAGGCACTCTGCGACCCCGACGCATCGCTGCTGCTCACCTCGTACACCAACAGGGCGGTAGACGAAATCTGCGCCATGCTCACCGAGGCGGGCATAGACTATCTGCGCATAGGCAACGAGTACACCTGCGACCCCCGCTTCCGCGACCAATTGCTCGACAGGCGCGTGGGCGAGACTCCCAGACTCGACCTCGTGCGCCAGACGCTGCTCTCGGCCCGCGTGGTCGTGGCTACCACCACCACGCTGCAGAGCCGCACGCCCCTCTTCGCGCTGCGCCACTTCTCCCTGGCCATCATCGACGAGGCCAGCCAGATACTCGAGCCTTCGCTGATGGGGCTGCTCACCCATATCGACAAGTTTGTCATGGTGGGCGACTACAAGCAGCTGCCGGCAGTGGTGCAGCAGCCCGCCGCGCTGTCGCAGACCACCGACCCGCTGCTCACAGCCATCCATCTCACCGACTGCCGCAACTCGCTCTTCGAGCGGCTTTACCGCCGCGAGATGGCATTGGGTCGCACGCAGTTTGTGGGCATCCTGCGACGTCAGGGACGCATGCACCCCGACATCGCAAGTTTCCCCAACGAGATGTTCTACCGTCGCGAGCAGCTGGAGTGTGTGCCCCTGCCCCACCAGCAGACCGACGTCATCTACCCCACGCCACTGCCCCACGCCGCCGACGGTCTCGACACGCTTCTCCACCATCACCGCCTGCTCTACTTCCCCTCGGCCGGCAATCTCTCGCCCACCCAGTCAGACAAGGTCAACCCCGTAGAGGCGAGGATAGTAGCCCGGATAGTCGGGCGGATATACTCCTACTGTGGCAAGGACTTCGACCCCGACCGCACGGTGGGCGTCATCGTGCCCTACCGCAACCAGATAGCCATGATACGTCGCGAGATTGAGCAGATGGGCATCGAGCCGCTCACCCGCATATCCATCGACACCGTAGAACGGTATCAGGGGTCGCAGCGCGACGTTATCATCTACTCGTTTACCATCCAGCACGCCTACCAGTTGGACTTCCTCACCGCCAACTGCATGGAGGAAGACGGCCAGGTGATAGACCGCAAGCTCAACGTGGCGCTCACGCGTGCCCGCAAGCAGCTCATCATTACCGGACACGAACCTACGCTGCGCCAGAACGCGCTCTTCGCAAAACTCCTGGACCATATACGCAGCAGGGAGGGATATGCCGAGCCGCAAGAAGAGTAGTCCGGTCGTGGGAGCAAGGATTATCGGCAGAGACCATATCGCAGAGGCTTTGCCACAAACGATTGTGGTGGCCGCAAGGCCCTCGTATGACTGGAAAACAGACAATTGGCAGACGGGGATAAAAAAAGTGGGCAGTCATGGCGTGGCATGGATAGATTATTAGTACCTTTGCACCGTCAAACAGAGCTGCCGCTATGGTTGCGGGCTGCTACACAACAGATATCTCTATGCTTAGCAACACTACTAAAGGTTATATTCTGGCCGCCATCGCAGCCGCAAGTTACGGAACCAATCCCCTCTTCGCCCTGCCCCTATATAAAATAGGTATGAACCCCGAATCGGTTCTTTTCTTCCGCTATATGACCGCCATACCCATGCTGGCAGCCATGCTGATGATGCGCGGACGCGGTTTCGGACTACGCCGGCACCAGATACTGCCACTCGTGGCGATGGGTCTGATAATGGCCATCTCGTCGCTCACCCTCTTTGAGAGCTACAACCACATGGCGGCAGGCATAGCCTCAACGCTGCTCTTTGTCTACCCCATCATGGTGGCGGTCATCATGGCACTCTTCTTCAAGGAGCGGCTCACCATCACCACCATCCTCTGCATCGTGATGGCTCTAAGCGGAATAGGGCTGCTCTATCGTGGCAGCGACGGCGACACACTGAGTCTGGTGGGCACGCTTCTGGTCATGGCATCGTCACTGAGCTACGCCATATACATCGTGGGGGCCAACCGCCCCATGCTGAGCGAGATCCCCACGCTCAAGATTACCTTCTACGTGCTGGTGTTCGGCGCACTAATCTTTGCCGGACGCTTTGCCACCGGCACGCCCTTCACCATGCCCGCCGCCAGCCAGTGGTATATGTGGGCCGACGTGGTGGCACTGGCACTATTCCCCACCGCCATCTCCTTCCTCTGCACCACGGCTGCCATCCAGCGCATTGGCTCTACGCCCACCGCCATACTGGGAGCGCTGGAGCCCGTGACAGCCATCATCTTCGGCGTGCTCGTCTTCGGCGAGACCCTCACCCCGCGCGACATGGTGGGTCTGACGCTCATCATCGTGGCTGTGACGATGGTAGTAGGCGGAAGCAAGACAGGCGAATACCTGATGCGGCTGCGCCGTATGTTCCCACGCATACTCAACCACGTACGCCACAAGTGAGGAAAGATTTAAGCGCATAAATTTGTAAGTCAGCAGGAAAACAAGTACTTTTGCAACCTGTGCATCAAGATACACAAAGAATGGAACAAGACAACAAGAAATTTGAACAGATACTGGTAAACATTACCGGTCAAGACCGCCCGGGACTCACCGCGATGGTCACAGAGATACTGGCACGCCACAAAGCCCAGATACTCGACATCGGTCAGGCAGACATCCACGCCACTCTCTCACTTGGCATCCTCATCCGTATAGACGAGCGCCAGTCGGGACAGGTGATGAAGGAACTGCTCTTCAAGGCTACCGAACTGCAGGTGCAAATAGCCTTCACCCCCATAGGCGACGACGAGTACGAGGCATGGGTCAACAAGCAGGGCAAGAACCGCTACATCCTCACCCTGATAGGCAAGACGCTCACCGCAGAGCAGATTGCCTCAGCCACCAAAATCATCGCGCAGCAGGGGCTCAACATCGACTCGATACTGCGCCTCACTGGACGCCAGAGCATCAAGAAGACCAACCGCAACGTGAGGGCCTGCATCGAGTTCTCGCTGCGTGGCACGCCCCGAGACCAAAAGGAAATGCAGGGAGACCTCATGCACATGTCGGCAGACATGGGTATAGACTTCTCATTCCAAAAGGACAACATGTACAGACGCATGCGCCGACTGATATGCTTTGATATGGACTCGACGCTGATACAGACCGAGTGTATAGACGAGTTGGCCGACCGCGCCGGAGTGGGCGACAAGGTGCGCGCCATCACCGAGAGCGCCATGAGGGGCGAGATAGACTTCAAGGAGAGCTTCACCCGACGCGTGGCACTGCTCAAGGGCCTCGACGCAAGCGTGATGCAGGAGATAGCCGAGAAGATGCCTATCACCGAGGGCGCCGACCGCCTCATGTCGGTACTCAAGAGATGTGGTTACAAGATAGCCATCCTCAGCGGTGGTTTCACATACTTCGGCGAGTACCTCCAGCGCAGATACGGAATTGACTATGTCTACGCCAACGAGCTGGAGATAGACGATAACAACAAGCTCACCGGACGCTATGTGGGCGAGATAGTAGACGGTACACGCAAGGCCGAACTGCTGAAGCTCATCGCACAGGTGGAGAAGGTAAACCTGGCGCAGACCATCGCCGTGGGCGACGGTGCCAACGACCTGCCCATGCTGAGCGAAGCCGGTCTGGGCATAGCCTTCCATGCCAAGCCACGCGTGGTGGCAAGCGCCGAGCAGAGCATCAATACGATTGGACTCGACGGAGTGCTCTACTTCCTCGGGTTCAAGGACAGTTATCTCGAAGACCAGGGCCGTTTCTGACCCCGCAACCATACACGACACTCCCGACCGCAATGTCCACACCAGGGCATTGCGGTTTTGTTTTGTCCGAAGCGGGTGTATGACGGCTGCGGTTATGGTCTCTGCCGTGGAGTCTGGCGATGCGCGCAGCGGGACTATGATGGATATTTAACACACATTATTTGGGGAATTCAAAAAAAATGAATAAGTTTGTGCAGGAAACAATAATAACAAGAACGATTATGACGAAAGAAGAACTGATGAGACGCGCCATCGCCCTGAGCGAAGAGAGCGTGCGCAAAGGCGGCGGCCCCTTCGGCGCCGTGATAGCCCGCGACGGCGTGGTGGTGGCCGAGGCTTCCAACCGTGTGACCCTTGACAACGACCCTACCGCCCATGCCGAGGTCAGTGCCATCCGCGCCGCCTCGCTGCGTCTCGGTACCTTTGACCTCAGTGGTTGCGACATCTACACCTCATGCGAGCCTTGTCCCATGTGTCTCGGTGCCATCTATTGGGCACATCTGGACCACATCTACTATGCCAACGACCGCAAGGACGCTGCCGCAATAGGTTTCGACGACGACTTCATCTATCAGGAGATAGCCCTCGCTCCGGCAGACCGCCACAAGCCCATGCGAATCCTGCTGCCCGATGAGGCCAAGAAAGCCTTTGAGGCATGGAGAGAGAGCGACAGCAAGACTGAGTATTGACCACTACAAGCCAATATCCGCCACTGGCAGAGGATATTGGCTTTTTTGGTTGCAGGGGAGTTGTCCCGCCGCCGCGCGAACTATCGTTTATTTGTTATGGATGACGAAAAAAACTGACAAAACAGTCACGTTTCTGATTTTATTTCTTAACTTTGCAGATATAGTCATTGTTTCTCAATATATTGTTATGACAGAAAGATACATCAACCCACATACTGATTTCGGTTTCAAACGCCTTTTCGGCTCCGAGTTCAACAAGGAGTTGCTGATAAGTTTCCTCAACGCATTGTTTCGTGGCGAACAGGATGTAAAGGATGTGACTTACCTCAACTCTGAGCAGTTGGGCGACCGTGCTGATGCCCGGCGCGCCATCTTTGATGTCTATTGCGAGAACCAGAAGGGCGAGAAGTTTATCGTCGAGATGCAGAATGTGTATCAGGAGTTCTTCAAAGACCGCACCATCTATTACTCCACCTTCCCTATCCGTGAGCAGGCTCAGCGTGGAGGTAACTGGGACTTCCATCTCAGTTCGGTTTATACCATCGGTTTGCTGAATTTCAATTTCGCAGAAGGTCTGGAGGAAGCGCAGCATTGGCATCATGAGGTTAAACTTATGGAGATCAACACCAAGAAGGTGTTCTATGACAAGCTCACTTATATATATGTAGAGATTCCTAAGTTTGACAAGACCGAAGACCAGCTCGTCACGATGTACGACAAGTGGATGTTTGTGCTCAAGAACCTCTCTGTGCTCATGGAGCGCCCCGCTGCCCTTCAGGAGCGTGTGTTCACAAGGCTGTTTGAACAGGCTGAAGTTTCCAAGTTCAATGCGCAGGACAGGATGCTGTACGAGGATAGTGTGAATGCCTATCGCGACATCATCAACGCCATCAACACAGCCAAAAAGGATAGTTTTGCCGAGGGACGCGCCGAAGGACATGCAGAAGGACATGCCGAGGGACGCGCCGAAGGCATTGCAGAGGGCATTGAGTTCAGCAAGGTCGAGATAGCCCGCAAGATGCTGCAGCGAGGCATGGCTGTCGAAGAGGTAGCTGAGTTGACTAACATGACGGTCCAGGATATAAAGAAGATATTGTAGATGTATACCGATTGCGACATCATCAACGCCATCAACACTGCCAAGAAGGATGGCTATGCCAAGGGATTGGCTGAAGGATTGGCCGAGGGCATTAAGCGCAGGAAGGTCGAGATAGCCCGCAAGATGCTGCAGCGAGGCATGGCTGTCGACGATGTGGCTGAGGTGATGGACATGACTATTCAGGAAATAAAGGAGATGATGTAGCCGGATGTTTCTGGGAGCCTTGTCATCATCGAGGCGACGCTGGCAACATCGGTTACCATACTATAAAGCAGGCTGGATTCCACTCGCGGGGTCCAGCCTTTTCTGTGGATAAACTTCAGAATCATTGTAGCAAAAGTGGCTGCTGAGCAGGGTTTATAGGGCTGACGCGCAGTAAAAGGTAACAAAATCACGGCTGTTTCTCATTTTTTTATCATAAACTGCGGTGGGTAAAGAGATTTTTATTATATTTGCAATCATCAACATTATATTAACATAAACTAAAACTAAATTAACTATGAGAAAAGTTATGCTACTGTTGGCTATGGCGATGATGGGCTTCAGCCAACTCTCAGCCCAGGAAAGTGCTGTAGATGACCATGGAATCTTCAACCATCTCAGTGTGGGCGTCGGTGTCGGCCTTACCGGTATCAGCATCGAGGCTGCAGCCCCCATCACTCCCTACGTGACCGTACGCGGTGGTGTAAACATCTTCCCGCAGATTAAGGTCAAGACCGACCTCGACCTCGACGGTGAAATCCCTGCAAGTTATAATGGCCCCCGCTCTTTCGAGGTGGAAGGCAAGTCGTCGCTCACCACCGGCCATCTGCTCTTCGATGTCTACCCATTCAAGACGAGTGCATTCCACGTTACCGCAGGTGCCTACCTGGGTTCCGACAAGATAATTACCCTAAAGAATACCAAGGACGGCGTGCTGATGGATATCAACAGACTCAACGCCTCTCTCCCCGACGGCCAGAAGATTGGTCTTGACCTGGGCGACTACCTGCTTACCCCCGACGAGCGTGGTAACGTAGACGCTACACTCAAGGTTGCCGCCTTCCGTCCTTATCTGGGCGTAGGCTTCGGCCGTGCAGTTCCCGCCAAGCATCGCTTCGCCTTCAACTTCGACATGGGTGTGCAGTTTTGGGGTACCCCCGAGGTTTATCTGCGCGACCACAAGCTGACCAAGGCCGACACCAACAGCGATACCGGCGAAGTACTGAAGTATCTGAGTAAGGCTACAGTTTATCCCGTGCTCAACTTCCGCATTGTAGGTCGTATTCTCTAATCGCATCCATAAAGATAGAATTTTTCATGACAAGGCATATCGGCGGCAGAGTGCATCGCAGCCGGTATGCCGATTTTTATACCACCCTGATGACCATCGATACCCAAACCCTCGCCCCCAAGCGCGACCCTATGGGCGCAGCCATCCTCGACTATCTCACCACGGGCCGTGCCAAGACGCTCACCGTGATGTCGTCGATGTTTGACGACGACGAGATGCCGGTAGACTATCTCTTCCGCACTACCGACAGCATGCCGCCGTTGGAACTAAAGGCGCTGGAGATGACCCGCGGCACCACGCTCGATGTGGGCGCCGGAGCCGGATGCCACGCCCTGGCGCTGCAGCAGCGCGGTGTGAGCGTCAAGGCTATCGACGTGTCGCCCCTGAGTTGTGAGGCCATGCGCCGGCGCGGCATCGCCGATGTGGAGTGCATCAACCTCTTCGACCCACGCCTCGGCGGAGGTTTCGACACCATACTCATGCTGATGAACGGTACGGGCATAGCCGGCAAGATGAGCGGACTGGGCGGGCTGTTGCGTCGCGTGGCGAGTCTGCTTGCCCTGGGCGGACAGATACTTATCGACTCGAGCGACCTGAGTTATGTCTATCAGGATGAAGATGGTGGTATGGACATCGACCTGTCCGGAAAATACTATGGAGAGGTCGACTATCAGATGCGGTATGGCCGTGTCGAGGGCCTACCGTTCGACTGGCTCTATGTCGACTATCCGCTGCTCAGCGCCGCAGCCCGTGAGGCGGGGCTCGACTGTCGGATCGTGGCCGAAGGCGACCACTACGACTATCTGGCTCAGCTCAGTCTGGAGAGAACCAACCCTTAAACATATCAAGATTATGATGAAAAAGATATTTGCCCTGGTCATCACCCTATTTGCCATCTTGCTGATGGCGCTTACCTGCCCCGACAAGAAAGCCCATACCGAGGCCATCCGTTCTGCGGTCTCGGGCTATGTGAACGAGACCCTTTCCCAACGTCATGACGACAATATCGTGATGGGCTTTTTAGGTTCGCTCTTCGTGAGCAAAGTGGCAGAAGTCTATCTGGACAATTCGCTGGAGGTAAGCAACTATCTGCTGTTCAGCGTAGGCCGCATTACCTTCGACGGAACCACCCGCGTGGTCTCGGTGGGTGCCTTCAACCATATCTTCACCAGCGACAAGGACGATATACGCCAGGCGCTGCAGAAGACTGATGAATGACACGGTCTCCCAATTCACCCCTACCCCGCTACTGGCCACCCAGCAGTTCGAAATAACCGATGATTTCTTCCCAGGTCTTGAACTTGTCGCTGCCCCAACGGATGACGGTACCCATAAAGTCATCCACATCGCGGTCGCTTATCAGGTAGTCGGCACAGATGAGCTGCGGGTCATTGGTATAGATTACCCTGTTCCACGCCGGAGCCGAGAGTGCGTCTTCTATCCATGCTCCCATCTCGGTTATCTGTTCGGGGTGGTCGGTGGGAGCCGGCGCCACTATCCTTACATCGTACTTCTCGATGAGCATCTCAAACGCCTTGTGCATGCTTGATGTCGCGTTGAGATAGCTGTCTCTCATGGTCGAACTGTCTATCAGCACCACGGGACGCGTGCGGCCCTCCTGCCGGTCGTCTATCCACCTTATCACCGGTATCAGATACCTGTGCACCACCTTTTCTATCAGTCGGTGCTCGCCGTGGAAGCGGATAGCCTGAGGATAATGGCTGTGGAAGAGGTCAAAGGTATGCACCACCGGGTCCTTGTCGCCAAAGAGACCATAGACACGCCGTTGCTCGTCGGCATCGACCGCCGCAAAGCAGCGGGTGGTAATGTCGGCATACTCCTTGACCAGAGCCTTGGTCACCACCACCTCCTGCACGCCGTCCCGACGTGGATTCTGAAACACCTGTTTGCCCATCATGTTGCTCTTCTGCATGGTCTGCCCCATCTCCAGTGCGGGGTTGACCAGTATGCGGTCATAGCCGTGCAGCATCTCGGCATACATGCCGCCCATCGAGGTACCGATGATGAGGTCGGGGTTCTCCCGGCGAGCCATTTCCTGCAACATCGTCACCGCCTCGACCGGGTCCAGCGGAATGTCGTCCGCCACCACCGTCGCATTGGGTAACAGTGTCTGCAGGATTGATACCGTTCCGCTCTGTGCTGATGACATAAAACCATGAATATACATGATTTTCTTCCCGTCCATGAGGTCGGGGTACTGTTTAATATAGGGATTTTGCATTTTTAAGCCATTTATGTGCAAAGTTACCATTGTTTTTGCTTATCTTTGCCATGTCTACCTATGCATTATCATTAAATTAACAATAATTACATGAGAAATTCATTCCTTTTATTGGCACTTGCAGCAACACTTTCAGTGTCGGCGGCCGACGTGACGCCCACTTTCACTGAATGGCAAGACTTGCAGGTAAACGCGGTAAACCGTTTCCCATTGCACACCCAGTTCTTCGCGTATGAGAACCGTGACCTGGCGCTCAAGGGCGTCAAGACCGAGTCGTCCAATTTTCTCTCGCTCGACGGCAAGTGGAAGTTCAAGTTTGTAGAGAACGCCGACCAGCGTCCTACCGACTTCTACAAGACCGACCTCGACGACAGCACATGGGGCGAAATCAACGTTCCCGGCATGTGGGAGCTCCAGGGATATGGCGACCCTGCCTATATCAACGTGGGATATGTCTGGCGCGGCCATTTCAAGAACAACCCGCCCTATACCCCCAACGAGCGCAACCACGTGGGTTCATACCGCCGCATCATCACTATCCCCGCCAACTGGGACGGCAAGCAGGTGATAGCCCACTTCGGCTCTGTCACTTCCAACATGTACCTCTATGTCAACGGACGCTTCGTGGGCTACAGCGAGGACTCCAAGGTGGCTGCCGAGTTCGACATTACCCCTTACATCCATAAGGGTGACAACCTCATTTCATTCCAGACATTCCGCTGGTGTGACGGTTCTTACTCCGAAGACCAGGACTTCTGGCGCCTCAGCGGTGTGGCCCGCGAGAGCTACCTTTACGCCCGCGACGCCGGAGTGCATATCGACGACCTCAGAATTACCCCCGACCTCATCAATGACTACAAGGACGGTACCCTCGAGGTGAAGGTCGACGTGACCGGACGCCCTGTCATCGACTTCGAGCTGCTCAACGCCAACGGCATCACCGTGGCCAAGAGCACTGCCGACTTCAAGCGCCACGCCTACGGCACCATCCGCTTCTCGCTGCGCAATGTCAAGAAGTGGACTGCCGAGACTCCTTACCTTTTCACCCTCGTGGCCACAGTCAAGAACGGCGACAAGGTGACAGAGGTCCTCACCCAGAAGGTGGGCTTCCGCAAGATAGAAATCAAGAACTCGCAGATGCTGGTCAATGGCCAGCCCATTCTCCTCAAGGGCGCCAACCGTCACGAGATTGACCCCGACGGCGGCTACGTGGTAAGCGTGGAGCGCATGTTGCAGGACATCAAGATTATGAAGCAGCTCAACATCAATGCTGTCCGCACCTGTCACTATCCTTCTGACCCCCGCTTCTACGACCTCTGCGACGAGTACGGTATCTATGTCCTCGCCGAGGCCAATCAGGAGAGCCACGGTCTTGGCTACGAAGAGACCGCTTTCTCTCGTAAGCCCGAGTACGCCAAACAGATAATGGAGCGCAATGAGCATAACGTACACATGTATTTCAACCATCCCAGCGTCATTATCTGGTCACTCGGCAACGAGACGGCAGAGAGTGTGAACTTCGAGAATGCCTATAAATGGGTCAAGGAGTTCGACCCCAGCCGTCCCATACATTGGGAGCGCGGCCGCTGGAACTCCGACTCCGACTTCTACTGCCCCATGTACCTCGGCCTGAAGGAGAGTGAGGAGTACTGCAAGCGCACCGACGAGAAGGCCAAGAAGCCTTTCTTCCAGTGCGAGTATGCCCACGCTATGGGCAACAGCCAGGGCAACTTCAAGGAGTACTGGGACATCATCCGCAAGTACCCCAAGTACCAGGGTGGTTTCATCTGGGACTTCGTAGACCAGGCTCTCCGCAAGAAAGACGCCAACGGTGTGGAAATCTTTGCCTATGCCGGCGACTACAACGACTGGGACAGCAATGATGACAAGAACTTCAACAACAATGGCTTCATCAGCCCCGACCGCAAACTCAATCCTCATGCCTACGAGGTCGGTTACCAGTATCAGAACGTATGGGCAAAGGCCATCGACGCCAAGGCTGGCAAGATAGAGGTTTACAATGAGAACTTCTTCCGCAACATCGACAACTACAAGCTGTGCTGGACTCTCCTCGCCGATGGCAAGGCCGTACAGCAGGGCGAGATAGCCAACCTCGATGTGGATCCCCAGCAGAAGGTGGTTTACACTCTGCCCTACAAGCTCGACGGTATCGACGCCAATGCCGAGGTGATGCTCAACATCGACTTCAAGACCAAGACTGCCGAACCTCTCATCGCCAAGGGACAGACCATGGCTTACGCCCAGATAGCCATCGCCGAGAAGGACGCCAAGCCCGAGCTCAACGCCGACGGACTCATCGGCACAGCCAAGGGCAAGGTGAAGGTAGCCAACAAGAAGGGTGTTCCTCTGCTCGTCCAGGGCAGCAACTTCGTGGTAGAGTTCGACCCCGCCACCAGCTACATCCACCGCTACGAGGTCGATGGCGTGTCTATGCTCGGCGAGGGCGGTATGCTGAAGCCCAACTTCTGGCGTGCAGTGACCGACAACGATATGGGTGCCAACCTGCAGCGTCGCTACGTGGTTTGGCGCAACCCCGTCATCAACCTCAAGTCTACCGAGGTCGAGAAGGGCAAGAATTCAGCTTCGGTTAAGGTCGTTTATGATATGCCCGAGGTCAAGGGAACACTTACTCTGTCTTACCTCATTGGTGCCGACGGACAGATACGCGTTACCCAGGACTTCAAGGCCACTCCCGGTGCAGAGGTGGGCAACCTCATGCGCTTCGGTATGAAGCTCGACATGCCTTACCAGATGGACCAGAGCCACTTCTATGGCCTCGGCCCCAACGAGAACTATATCGACCGCTGCTCTTCTCAGCGTCTTGGCATCTATACTCAGACCGCCGACGAGCAGTTCTATCCCTACATACGTCCGCAGGAGACCGGTACAAAGACCGGCATACGCTGGTGGAACCAGACTACCACCGAGGGCAAGGGTCTGAAGATTGTGGCCGACGCGCCCTTCTCTGCCTCTGCGCTCCACTACAACATCTCCGACCTCGACGAGGGCGACAAGAAGAAGCAGCGCCACGCTGCCCAGTTGCCCAAGTCCAAGTACACCGAGCTGTGCATCGACAAGAAGCAAGCCGGAGTGGGTGGTGTAGACTCATGGTCACGCGCGGCTGAAGCCCAGCCCGAGTATCGCCTCAAGTATGGCGACTACAGCGTAACCTTCTGGCTCGTTCCCGTGAAGTAAACCGACCCCAATATCCTTCAAGCCCGCCATCATCGCAACCCAAGCGAAGATGGCGGGCTTTTTGCATCTAATTGCGACGGCGCAGAACACAGAGCGGGCATGGCGATTGACCGCGACGAGCGCCGAGAGGCGGGTGGCGGCGCAGGCGATGCAAGCAGCAGTAAGGGAGTAGCAAGCAACAGCGCGGGCAATGCAGGACATAGTAAGGGATGATGGACGCCACGACGGCACAGCGCAGCCAGCCCGCAAGCAGCGGCAACTCTGAACCGAAGGTCACCGGCGCGGCGCGTGCGGCGCGGAAAGGTAATGGAGTTACGTTTCCCCAGCCCAGGGTTGAGGTGCGCAGCGCCTCTACCCTGGGTATATATATAATAAGGTGTAGCAACTCTGTAGGAGTTGCGATTAGCCGAAGGCGTTATACTCAATCTTATTATTTCCACCAACCCATTTTTGACAATTATCCTGCTATGGGTAACGCCTACGGCTAATCGCAACACTTACAGCGTTGCCACATTAGTGGGGGCAGCTACCCAGGGTAGCGTGCTTCGCCCGCAACCCTGGGCTATGAAATCGCAACTCCTACAGAGTTGCTACAGGGTGCGTTCCGGCTGACAACCAATTACAAAGCCGCACCAACCACGCACACCGCCGCATCAACCACGCACACCGCCACACCAACCAAACACACCGCCGCACCAACCACGCACACCGCCGCACCAACCACGCACACCGCCGCACCAACCACAGTTGGTGGCTCGTATCAATAGGTACGAGGCCGCGCGTCATTTGTTACGAGCCCACGTATCATAAGGCACGAGGTCACGTATCTTATGATACGAGCCGACGATGACAATCACGGTGCTTCCAAACACATGGTTTACAATGGCTATAGGACGCCTCCGCACGAAGGGGATGGAGCGCGGGGAAATCGGGAGGCTGGCAAAACGGGAACGTAGGGCGCTGCCCACGATACGGGGGACCACCACGCCACATGCCTCCCTCACCACAAGGCATCAAAAAAATATCCGCAATGCCTGGGGTGATGGCATTGCGGACAATGGAGTCGGTAGTAACGGGCGTCACGTGGCGCCTGTACTATATAATAAGGTAAGCCTTAGTGGCAGAAACGCACCTGGACATCGTTGCCCTTGTCGTCCATGACGCGCAGACGCAGCTGACCACCGTTGTGGTCGAAGTAGCGGGCATAGATAGGGTGGAGACCGCGGCGCATGGCGTGCTGGCCGATGATTTCGCGCGGGCTGTGCTCGCCATCATTGTCTGCTACCATCGTATCGTCTATCTTCAGATAGCTGCCGTCGTCAGAGAGCAGGGCGAAGGTATAGATGCCGTCGGCGGGAATGTCGATATATCCGTTGAAGATAAGTCCGATATTGCCCTTTGCCTCGGCGGGTATCTGGATGCCGGTGGTAACATAGGTGCCGTTGAGCGCTGCCTGGTCTATGCCGGCACAGTCGCGTCCGTCATAGTCGTGCCATGCCACCTGCAGTCCTTCCTTCAGACTGTCGGCGGTCACAGCCGGTGCCAGGTCTTCCTTGACATAGCTGCACTTCACCATATCACCCTTGCGGTTGTCGGGGCCGAAGGTGCGGAAGGTGAAATGCGTGGTCTCGGTGATGGTCATCGGTCCGGCATAGAGCTGTGCGTTGACGCCGGGTATGCTACCGTCGGTGGTGTAGCGTATGGTGGCCGAGGGGTCGGCACACTTGACATCGACCACGCCCTTGTCGGTGAAGACATTGACATTATAGAAGCCAGTGAGGTCGGGTATGCGATAGGTGACACCCATCTTCTGCAGACGGGGCAGATGGGCGACGAGGCGGCTGGTGAAGTTGTCGATATTCATGGTCTGGGGCTTGCTCCATCCCAGCTCGGCGGTGGCTATCACACGTGGGAACGCCTGATACCACACGCGGTTCATCGTGGGCACCCATTCGGTCCAGAGGTTGGCCTGCACACCCAGCACCAGCTGCTGCTCCTTGGCGTCGAGTCCCTTGACGGGGTCAAAGCGGTAGATGGCGGGGATGGAGTTGCGGTCTTCCTGATAGTCGATGTAGAACTCGGAGTTGGGCGAGCATATCAGCGCATTGCCATGCGAGGTGGTCTGCTTGGGCGAGTCGGCAGCCCATGAGCGCCACCACATCACGGCCGAGTTGGCGGTGAGTCCGCCGGCGATAATCTCGTCCCAGCCTATCATGGTCTTGCCGTGGGCGGTGAAGAAGTCCTCCATATAGTGGTTGAACCATGCCTGCAGCTGTGGCTCGGTCGTGAGGTGATGGTCCTTCATACGCTTCTGGCAGTCGGGGCAGGTCTTCCAGTTTTTCATGTCGACCTCGTCGCCGCCGATGTGTACGTAGCGCGATGGGAAGAGGTCGAAGACCTCGCTCCACACGTTCTTGCAGAACTCGAGCATGGTGTCCTTGCCCGGGCACATAGGCGTGGTGAAGAGCTTGCCCCATCCCGTCTGCTTGAAGCACGACAGTCCGTCGTAGTTGTCGATGGCCATCAGGCTGTGGCCGGGCATATCTATCTCGGGGATAATCTCGATGCCACGCACCTGGGCATAAGCCACGATGTCGCGCACCTGCTGCTGGGTGTAGAAGCCACCATAGAGGGTGCGTCCCTTATCATCGCGGCGCGTACGGGCAACAGGAACCTGCAGGTCGGGTGCATCTTCCTCGGCGGCACGCTTCATGCACACGGTATCCTGGTTGTTGTAGATGCGCCATGCACCACGCTCGGTGAGGAGTGGATAGCGCTTAATCTCGATGCGCCATCCCTGGTCGTCGGTGAGGTGCCAGTGCATCTTGTCTATCTTGTAGAGCGCCAGCACGTCAAGCAGCTTGTAGACCTCGTCGACGGTAAAGAAGTGGCGGGAGCAGTCGAGCTCCATGCCACGCCACTCGAAGCGTGGCGCGTCGGTGATGGTCACACAGGGCACCGTCCACGTGCGTGCCACCACCTGCTGTGACTCGATGTCGTCGGGCAGCAGCTGGCGCAGGGTGGCTATGGCGTTGATGACGCCACGGTAGGTGTCGCCCTCGATGGTCACTCCCTTGCCGGTGACGCTGAGGCGATAGGCACCGGCATTGCCCTCATTGGCAAGGGTAAGGCGGATGTCGCCCTTGCCATTTTTGACGGCAAAGCGATAGCCCGTGGCGCGGCTGAGCATCTGGCTGAGATACTCGGCGGCAGGCCGCAGCTGTGCATTGTCGCAACCGATGGTTGCACTCTTCTTGATGGTCCACGCTCCTGTGCCCACCGTCATCTGGTCGGGTACGGGAATGATGGCGGGCTGCTGTGCCATAGCCGTAGCGCCGGCAAACAACAGGCAGCAGACCAATGCTTTCTTTATACTTATCTTCATATCTTTAGGTTTTATGCTACAAAGTTAGCACAAACGGCGTGAAGAACAAAAGGAAATCAGTCCTTTTTTCTTCCGGGATGCACAGATGGGTTGCCACAGCACTGCCCTCACCGACAGAATGTCAACAAAAAACGAGCAAAAACGTAAGAAATATCGCCATGGGCTTGGTCGGTACGACGGTTTGCACTATCTTTGCATAAGATAGGCTGCACCTCAGCCATCAAGCGAGCTTATGGCGTTCGGTTTGCACTATCTTTGCATAAGATAGGCTGCACCTCAGCCATTAAGCGAGCTTATGGAGTTCGGTTTGCACTATCTTTGCAAAATATCATCTAACGCAAATCATTCTACTATGACCAGAAAACCTGTAATCATCATGCTCACAGCCGCCCTGTTGATGTCGGTGGCTGCCTGGGGCCAGAGCCTGCCCAAGTTCAAATTCGGCGAACCCACCATGGAAGAACTGAAGATGACCACCTACGACAAAGACTCATCGGCGGCAGCCGTGGTGCTGCTCAACCTGCGCGATGTGGGCTTTCGCCTCGACGGCGGCGACATCACCGAAGTCACCACCAACCGCTTCCGCATCAAGATACTCAAGGACGCCGGCAAGGACTATGCCAACGTAGACCACGTGCTCTACAACAGCCAGGGCGCCAAGGGCCATGAGAAGATTTTCGGCATCAAGGCAGTCGCCGTAAACCTCGAGAACGGCAAGGTGGTCAAGACCAAGATGAAGAGCGACATGATATTCACAGAGAAGCTCGACGAATACCACGACCGCGTCAAGTTTACCATCCCCCAGGCCAAGGTAGGGTCGGTCATCGAGTACGAATACAACGTGAGCAGCGACCTCTACTACCAGATGGACGACTGGAACGCCCAACAACCCATCCCCGTGGTACACGCAAGATATACATCCATCATTCCCGAGTGGCTGCTGTTCAGGTATGAACTGCGCGGACCTGGTCTGCTGCAACCCATCCTGGGCGATGGGCTCGTAGCGCGCAGTGACGTGATACAGACCACCAGCAAGAACTATGTCTATGTGGGCAACAACATGCCTGCCGTCAAAGGCGACGACTACGTGTGGTGCAAGAGAGACTACATGGCCCGCATCACCGCCGAGCTCACAGCCACCAACTTCCCCTATGTGGGCTACAAGGACTTCGGAGAGACCTGGGAGCGCATAGACGAGATGCTGCGCAAGGCCGACTGGTTTGGCAGCAAGTTTGGAAGCAAAAGCCCTTACTGTGACGAAATCAAGGAGAAGGGCATAGACAAGATAGCCGATACAGAGCAACGTGCTGCAGCGGTGCTGCGACTGCTCTTCAGCCACCTCAAGTGGAACGAGACGTTCGAGTTGAGCCCACAGTCGATGGCGAAGACCGCCAAGGCGGGCACAGGCTCCAACGCCGACATCAACCTGATAATGGTCAACATGCTGCGCGACGCCGGCATCGAGGCGGTGCCCGTGGTGATGCGCCTACGCAACACCGGCACGCTGCCCGTGACCTACCCCAGCATGGACAAACTCAACACCTTTGTGGTGGGAATACCCATGGGCGAAGGCAAGATGATGTATGCCGACGCCTCGTCGGAGAAAGGCTTCCTCAACGCGTTCACTCCCTCTCTGTATGTCAACAAGGCGCGCATCCTGAGCAAGGGCGAGGGCGAGAAGTGGGTAGACCTGCAGCTCATAGGCAAAGCCAACGAAAGCAATGTAGTGACGGCAGCGATAGACGTCAACGGCGAACTCAAGGGCAAGGTCAAGGCCGTACACCGAGGCACGGGCGCTTATATGTTCCGCTCCCACTATGCGCAAGCCAAGGACGAGAAGGAATATGTGACCGACAAGGAGGAGGACTACAACATCAGTATAGCCGACTACAAGACCACCGACGCCAAGGAGTTTGGCGACGAGGCGAGCGAGGACTACACCTTTACCCGCAAGGGTGAAGCCACAGACGACCACATCTACATCTCGCCCATCATCTACCCCATGGTCAAGAGCAACCCGTTCACCGACGCCACCCGCCAGATGCCCATAGAGTTTCCCTTCATCCATACCGAGCGCACCCTCTACACCATCACCATCCCCGAGGGTTGGGAGGTAGAGGAACTGCCCAAGAGCGTGAACATCGCTACCCAGGGGCGCGAGATGACGGCACGCATCGTCTGCGGTGTAGCCAACAATGTCATCAAGTGTAACACCATCTTCAAAATCAACAAGGTATTCTTTGCCAACAACCGCTACGACGAGGTGAAGACATTCTTCGCCAACATCGTGGAGCGTAGCAAAGACCTCATAGTACTAAAGAAGAAGCCATGAGAATCATCACGCTTATCGCCGCAGTCACGGCATGGGCTGCCGCGGCATGGGCAGAGCCCACGGCGCAGATACGCAAGCAGACAGTGCACATCGACGTAATCTCGCAGAGCGAATACCGCATGACCGAGCACACCGAGGTGGTGATATACAAGGAGACCATGAGCCAGCTGGCCAACTTCTACACCACGCTCGACAAGTCGGAGAAGATTGAACGCTTCGCCTGCGTGGTCGAAGGGGTAAACAGCAAGTTCAACAAGAAATACAAAGCCGGCGACCTGAAGTATTCGGAATACTCGGGAGACATGGTCACCGACCTGAAGAGCGTGGAACTGAGCATAGACCTGCCTCTCTACCCCATCGTGGTGACCACCGATGTGACCTACCACCGCACGGACAACACCATAAGCTATCCGCCCTTCTTGCCCATACCCGCCTATGACACCGAGGTCAAGGAGGCTACCTACATGATAGACTTCCCGGCATCGATGAATCTGCGCTATGTGGCTATGGACACCGACATGAAGCCCGTGGAGAGCACCACGCCCAAGGGGAAGAAACGCTGGACTTTCACGCTCGCCAACCAGGGCGAGATAGTCTATGAGGAGTTCAGCAAACCGCTGCTGCGGCAGATTCCCAAAGTGCTCTTCGTGCCAGAAAGACTTGATTATTACGGCACACAAGGCAGCATGAAGTCGTGGGAAGAGTTTGGACTGTGGATCAACAGCCTCTGCCAGGGCATGGACGTGCTGCCCGACGACGCCCGGGCCAAGGTGCACGAGCTCACCGACACCTGTGCCACCGACTGGGACAAGGTGAGGGTGCTCTACAACCTGCTGCGCCGCCACACCCGCTATGTGAGCATCCAGCTGGGTATCGGCGGCTACCGCCCGCTGGCTGCCGAGTTTGTGTGGCGCAAAGGCTTCGGCGACTGCAAGGCACTTACCAATCTGATGAAGGCCATGCTGGCAGAAGCGGGCGTGGCTTCGACCTATACGCTCATCAGCACCAAGTATGACAGGCTCATCGACCTGCCCAACTTCCAGCAGCTCAACCACGTCATCCTCAAGGTGCCCACCTCCAAAGGGGTGATATGGATGGAGTGTACCAACCCAGAGATACCTCTGGGCTATACCCACGACGACATAGCGGGACACGAGGCGGTAGAGATAAGCGACAAGGGCGGACACAGAGTCATCCTGCCCGACTATGCCGATACACTCAATCTGCGCACTACCAAGGTGAAGACCGTTTTCCGCCCCGACGGCACCGGCAGCATAAACATCATCGACAGCTATAGCTGTCATCGCTACACCAGGCTCTATGGCTGGCTCAAGAAGAGCGAGAAAGACCGCATCAATGCGGCTGCAAGGGCTTACAGTCTGCCCTTTGGCAACATAAAGCGGGCTGTGGCGAGGATGGGCTACCGCAAGGGCGAGGGCGGGCGTGGTCTCCTGCCCCTCATCTCAGCCTCGGTCGAAGCCGACCAGGTGCAGATAGCCACCAGCACGCGTGCCCGCCTCTTTGCCTCCATCAACCCGCTGCACGGCAACTTCGTCCCGAGCCACATAGCGCGCGACCGCAAGCACGAGATCTACATAGATCAAGGCTTCAAGAACGTGGAGATTATCGAGATGACGCTGCCCGAGGGATGTATGTTAGAAGCCACGCCCAAGCCGGTAAGCATAAGCAACGAGATAGGCTCCTTCACATCAACCGTAAGCGTAGAGGGGCGCACCGTCAAGCAGACCAACACCCTCATCCTGCACCGCGGCACCTATCCCGCCGCCAAGGCACAGCTGCTGGACGACCTCGACAGCGCCGCCGACACAGTCTACAAAGGCAAAGTGATACTCAAGCGCCCATAGAGGGCTGCTGGTTGGGTGGTAGTAACAGTTGCAGCAGCAACAATCAGAACAATCAGAGAGACATTGATAAAAGGGGTGCCTGGTCTTCATATCGACCAGGCACCCCTTAATATTGAACCCCTACGGTCATTAGCCCGTTAGGTGTATTCTTGCTTATCTATCAGTTGGCTACATATACGCCTAATTCGGCAAGACTTGATACTGAAGAAGAGCCACTCTCAATAGAGAGGCGTATGTAGCGTGCTGACACACCACCATAGAACGAACAGTACTGGTAACCTCCGTTCTTGGGCATTTCGCTCTCTGTGACGGTACCAGCCTCATCCCAGTTGACACCATCTTTGCTCAACTCAATCTTGACAGCAGAGAAATAGTACTCATCATACCACCATCCGCCATACCAGGACTTGTAGTAGCGTGAGAATCGGAAACCGCTGACAGACTTATTGCCGCCCATATCCACGATGACTACCTTGGTCTTGCCATCATTGCCGTCGGCACGGAGACCAGCGCCATTGGTCAGGTCACCATCAAAGAGTTCGCTGGCGGTAATATCTACACCGCTGTCATACTTAACATTCCAACCAGTATAATCAGTAAGGAGAGTTCCTACAACGTCATCTTTAGAAGAAATATCCTTGACGAGTTTGGTCTCTGTGTTCACGATGAGATAACCTACGCCACGCTCCTCGCTGCCCTTAAGTTCTCCCTCGGCAGAACCTATCTTGACAGCCATCATATAGGCCTTCTCGGTGAGCGAAGCCAGAGCACTCTCATTGAGAGTTACCTTCACGGTATCGCTTGCATCCGTCTTTCCTGCTTCTACCGTGACGTTCTGGTTCTCGAATGTAACGGCAGACTCGGGAAGAGCAACATAAGAAGTGTTATGCTCGGCATTGTAGGCTTCAACCAGGCTGGGATCTGAGACTACATATACCTTGCAATTCTGGCTTGGGGCACGCTGCACTTTTACAGGGAATTCGCCCTTGAGCGAACCGAAGTCACCTACCGGAGTATGAGCAACCGTACCTGTAAAGGTATTGTTGGCGTTAGCCTTGAAGTAAACGAGGTTGTTGGGATTGCCCACCACGTCATATACGGTGTCGCTCGAGCATGATGCCATCGTGATGCCGGCTACTGCCAAGACACCGAGGGCTGCTGATTTGATTATATTTTTCATTGTTACTATCCTCCTTTGATTACTCAGAACACTTGTTGTTTTCGTCTATGCCCCAAGAGATACCCTGATAAGCATCGGTTGTAGCTGAGAGATTACCGCTCTCGTTCTTGTCGCGCACGGTATTCTTCCAGTCCATGTCATAACCGTGGTTAGAAACGTCCTTGATGACATAGCCCTCTGTCTGGTTCATCTTCCAGTAAGCCACGAGACCATCAGAGTTGGGGTCTACGCCACAGAGAGTGGTAGCGATGGTGCTGGGAGAGAGGGCCTTGTTCCACAGACGAATCTCAGCCAGACGACCGCTGAAGTACTGGCTGGCATAGTAGTTACCCCAAGACATACCCAGCTCGAAACGCTGGAAGGGAGTAGACTTGCCTGATACAGACGCATTGGCATCGGGTGAGGGGTTGTCATCTACATACATATTGAAGTCGGAGCCGTTGTAGGTACAGGTCACGAGATACCAGCGACGGGCAGCAAAGTGAGTGGTAGAGAACATACCGCCACCGGGATAAATCCACTGGAGGATGTCGCCACCAGCAGAACCAGACTCACCAAAGCGGAACATATTGGCCATTTCCTCATTGGCACCCTCGATAGCCAGCACACGCTGGATGTTACCGGCATATCCGAAGCCATTGGCATAGAACTTGAACTGGATGGTGTAGTTGCCCAGGTCTACCTTCTTGCTCTCATCAAAGATGAAGTTGGATGAAGCGGTAGAGGTGTATGACATATGGTGGAAGTTGAGCACACGTGAGATGCGGATGAAGAGAGTGCGCGAAGCCTCAACGACATCCAGATTGCCACCAGATACGGCCTTGATGGTAACAGGAATCATGTAGCTGCGTCCCTCGACAAATGACTCGGTGCTTACCACCTTGACAGCAGTGGCTGTAGATACAGCGCTACCAGCCTTGATGGTTACCTCGCTGTTCTCGAGTTCTACACAGTCCAATGGTATGCCATAGTAAGAGCTACCATTCTTAAGGTTGTACTGCGATACCAATGCAGTATCGATGGCGAGTGAAACCTTGACATCACTTTCTACCTTGCTGGTTGCCTGGATAGAGATAGGATACGAAGAAGGGGTATCCTCAACCACAAATTTCTGAACGGGAGTAACCTCGGTACCTACTACCAGAAGTCCGTTCTTGCCATAATCGAAGTCGTCGCCCTCAGCATTACAGCCGGTCAGTACTGTACCGCCTGCCATGAGCAGCAGGGCTGCCGACATTAAACTATACTTGATATTCATTATTGTTTCTGTTTATTGTAGTGTTGATACATTTATTTATTCAACGCGGGATTCATAATCTGAATGGCCTCACGCAGAGCCTGATAGGGCTGTCCATTCTTAGACTGGTTGTAGTTGAAACGGGTAGAGTAGCTACCTACGCCGCCCTTATGACCCTTTGCGGGCTCCCAGCGGGCATAGTTCCAGATCATGCCTCCGTCGGGTTTCTGATGAAACGCCTCGATGTAGAGGTGCTTCTCCTCGGGCCAGCCAGCGGGAGCGCCCATGCCGGTAGCACCCTGGCCGCTATATGCCTGCTTGATGAGGTAGTCGCAATAGGGTTCGCAGTTGTCACCGGGGGACCTACCGAAATAGTCTATCATGAACAGCTTCTCTGCCCACTTGCCTTCGGGACCGAAATACTTGTTGCACTCATCGGCAACGATGTACATAGAGTTGCTGTCCCATCCCTCGTAGTCGAAGTCTACGCCATCGAGACCAGATTTTACCACGGTATCGACAGCCCATCGGGCATAGGCACGCAGAGCTTCCTCGCTACGGTCTTCACGCAGGTCTACGATGGTGTTCTGGTCTACATTCATATTCTCGTCACGATACCACACGGCGTGGTTCCAGTTAGAGGCATCGGCATGGAACACAAAGCGTGTACCCAGTTTCTCCTGGCAGTAGCGCATATCAGCGTAAGCCACAGGATGGGTCTCTGGGGTAGGAATACCTATCCAGAGGTTGCAGATATCGAGCGAGTCGGGCAGTCCGACGAGACGCTCGCCCCAAGAGGCGGGGTCCTTGCTACCTTCCACACCCTCGAGAGGTGCCCAGTTCTGATAGTAAACATAGCAGATCTCGTGGTCGCTCTTCTTGTACGCACGGAGATTCTTGTAATATTGCTCGTCATAGGTCTTCAAACCCTGAACGGTATTGGCCTCGGTGTCGGTATCACAGCTTGTGAGACCCCCAAACACCATAGAGGCTACTACGGCAGCGCTGAAAAATATTCTGAATTTCATATTGGTTCTATCTTTAATATACATTATTAATATTAATGTGACTTCTTGTCCCACCAGAGAGTGGTGCCACCGTTGTCGCCGGTACCATTGTTAGACTCGCCGTTGAGTACGCTTACTGCTGAGTTGACAGCAGCGCTGTTGGTGGTGTACTCTGACTGTGGATAAGGCAGTCGGCGTATCTGTACGCTGGTGCTTATCTTGCCATTGCTGTCATTGCGTACCACGGGGAACAGCTTGGGATAACCTGTACGACGGAATTCAGACCATCCTTCAGGGCCATCGGGATACATAGCTATCCACTTCTGGGTGATGATGCGCTCGAGGTTCTTCTCAAAGCCAGCGCTCTCGTCCCAAGCGATGGTGATAGAACTGGGAGAAGCGGCATCGTTGCCGTCGCCGGTCTTGTCTTCATAGGCAGCGGGAGTCAGTTCGTCGTTGGCGAGATAGTTGTCAGCGCCAGAGACGCCAGCCTCCTGGAAAGAGATTTTCACACCAGCCTCATAGAAGTGCTGGGCTGTACCACCCATGTTCCAGCCACGCAGAGCGCCCTCGGCACGGAGGAAGTAGCTCTCGGCAGCTGTCATCCACACGATAGGAGTTGTGGTCTTGTCGATATTGAGCTTGGAAATCTTGGCTCCGGCATAGGCACTGACCTTAGAGCTGATGTTGCCCGTACCACAGCGCACACCATGATAGCCACCGTCGTCGGCAGCAGTCTTAAAGTAGGCGGTACGACGGGGGTCGTTGTAACCGTTCATGTAAGAGTCCATGGCTGCACTCATACGGATTTCACCGGCATTGAAGGTCTCCTGCATATCATAGTTGGGATGATAGTAGTTGAGCTTGCTGTGGAGCAGTTCGGCGTGTTCGTCTACAGCCTCGATGACGCCGATGACATTGTTGATGGATTTTTCTGCCTCGGTCTTGGCGAGGACTGCATCGGCATAAGCCACACGGATGGCAAGACGCAGACGCAGAGTGTTGGCAAACTTGACCCAGTTCTTGACACTGCCATCATAGACATTGTCGTAGTCCTGCATCAGAGTAGCACCGGCGCTGGCCAGAGGAGTGAGCACGTCGATGGCATCGTCGAGCTCGGCAAAGAACTTCTTGTACACTTCCTGCTGGCTGTCGAAGGCAGTTCCCAGCGAACCGCTACCATAATTGATATAAGGTATAGGGCCATAGGTGTCGGTGACACGGTGCATAGCCTCAACCTTGATGATGTCTGCCAGAGCCTTGATTTCGGGCTGGTTGCCCTTCTCGGCTGCCTTTACCAGACTCTGCCATGCGGGCATGACGCGAGAGAATGGCTTGGTAAACATCTGCTCATACCATGTCATCTTGTAAGTACCGTTGTGAGAGCCGCTGGCCCAGGTACCGGTCGGACCGATATAGCCTGAATAGAGGTCATGAGAGAGACCCTGGCAGACCTGATAGTCAGAAGACTCGTTGCCGGCACCGTCCTTATAGAGCACCACATTGTTCTGCATCTGGGTGAAGAAGGCACCTGTGCTCAGGTTGTCTTTCTCCATATCTTTGTCGTGAGCCTCATTGGGATTGGTATTGATATCCTCAAACGAGTTGGTACATGCTGTAGCCAAGCTCATGGTAAAGGCTCCTATCAATGTATATTTGATGATTGATTTCATAGTGTATTATCTCCTTGTTAGAATTTAACTTTAACAGAGAAACCTAAGTTGCGGAGGCTTGGCTGCATGAAGTAGTCTACGCCCTGATAGTAGGTTCCTGTGTTGGATGTAAGTTCAGGATCAAATGGAGCCTTGTTGTAGAGCATCCACAGGTTGTGGGCTACAAATGAGAGGTTGAGACCCTTGATCCAGTTGACATACTTGGTGATTGGCACATCATAGCCGAGGCTCAGTTCCTGCAGACGCAGGTTGGTAGCGCTGTAGGTGTACATGGCATCGATGGTCTTGGTGGGGTTACCCACTACCTGATAGTAAGCCTGAGCGGGGATGGGCTTGCCATTGACGATGGCACCACCGTTGTTGCGGGCATCCTGAGAAGCCTTGGAAGCGCCATAGTAGTCGAGGATGGCCTGTGTCTCAGAGACTACCACGCCACCATTGCGGTAAGTGAAGAGGAAGCTGAGGTTGAGACCCTTCCAGCTGAAGCTATTGCCCCAAGAGAGGTTGTAATTAGGTGTGGCCTTGCCGGCATAAGCATAATACTGGTTGCCGTTGGGGCTGGCCTCTACGGTCTTGGTGTCAGAGTCGACATAGATGGCTCCGTGCTCGTCGGTCTTGAGTGTGCGTACCCAGATGTCGCTCATAGAGCCACCTACCTGCAGACGGTTCTGATAACCTGAAGTGCTGGCGGGATACATCACGTCGAGGTCGTAGAGCTGGCCGTCGATGGGGTTCTTCCATCCGTGGAGCATCTCCTTGATTTCGTTGCGGTTGAGAGTCCAGGTCATATAGGTCTCCCAGTCTACGGGGCCGAGTGGCTGGCTGAAGCGGGCAGAGAGTTCGATACCCTTGTTGTCTACGCGGCCACCGTTGGTCCAGATGCTGGTATAACCGGTAGATGAAGACATAGGCACGTTGAAGAACTGGTCATAGGTAGCCGACTTATAGAGAGTGGCGTTGACCTTCAACTTGTTCTGGAAGAGGACGAAGTCGAGACCCAACTCCCAAGACTTGGTGCGCTCGGGCTTGAGGTCATCATAGAAGACGGTAGTGGTCTCAGGGCGACCGGTAGTGGGGTTGATGGTGTAACCGCCGCGCTTGAGATAAGGATTGTTAGGCTCATTACCTACCTCAGCATAAGAGAGGCGGGTCTTGAAGTAGTTGAGCCACTTGTTGCTCTTGATGACAGGGAAGATGTCGGTCCAGATGCCAGAGATACCGGCAGACCAGTAGAAGAAATTGTCTTCGAGCTTGGATGACCAGTCATTGCGGGCGGTGAGGTCTACATAAGCCATACCCTTGTAGCCTACCTGGGCAGTAGCGAATACGCTCTCCAGACGGGTACGGTAGCCGTCATCCTGATATTTCTTGAAGGTGGCATCGCTGGTCTTCACGTTTTCAAAGGTGAAGATATTGGGGGTACCCAGCAGATGGCCCTCAAAACCGAAAGGCTTGTAGTCGTTCTGGGTATAATTGGTACCCAGCACACCAGACACATTCCATGTCTCATTGCAGAAATACTTGTTGGCCTTGAGGAATGCCTCGGCGTAGAGTGTGGTATAGTCTTCGGTCAGATTCTTGTATGCGCCATACTTAGAGGCATACAACTGGTTGGTAGAAGCGAAGAACTTGTACTCGGAGCGGTTGTGGCTGTTGTCGTACTTCACACGACCGGTCACGTCGAGCCAGCTGTTGATCTTGTAGTTGAGAGAGAGCGAGATCTGATTGCGGGTCTTGTGGTTGATATAGCGCTCGCGCTCAGTCTGCCAGTAGGGGTTCTCCATACTCATATCGTTGGCGTAGGGCCAGTACTGTACTGGGAAGTTGCGGTTGGTATCATAGCGCTCATAGTAGCCGAGCTTGCTGAAGTCGTCGCCTGCGGGGAAGAGGTAGACGGCAACCAGCGGGTTGTGATACTGTCCCTGTGACAGCATGTTCTGCTCCTTGGCGGTAGAGAGCATATAGCTGAAGTCGATGGTCAGCTTGTCGTTCAATGCAGTTGTGGTGTTGCGGAAAGCTACATTGTAACGGTCCAGGTCATTGCTGTGGATGATGCCCTGGGCATTGGTCGAACCCAAAGAGAGATAGGTCTGGTTGTGGTCAGAACCTACAGAGAGGCTTACATTATTAGAGATGTTGGTACCGGTCTGGAAGAAATCTTTAGGGCTATAGCTTGAAGGAGTGGCGAGCTTGCTACCCCAGCTGAAGTAGGAGTTGGCCTCGGTAGGACCATACTGGTTCTGGAACTCGTGCATCACAAAGGGCTCAGAAAACTGGAAGCTGCCGCTGTAGGTAACGTCCATATGACCCTTCTTACCCTTCTTGGTGGTAACGAGGATGACACCGTTGGCGGCGTTGGCACCATAGAGGGCGGCAGCCGAAGGACCGGTGAGCACGTTGATGCTCTCGATGTCATCGGGGTTCATGGTAGACACGGCATCACCTGTCTGGCCGGCACCCTCGAAGATTCCCTCGGGCTGGCTACCCTTGAGGTCATTCATGGGTATACCGTCGATGACATAGAGTACGCCGTTGTTGCCGGTGAGTGACTTGGCACCACGCATAACGACACGGGTAGAACCGCCGACGCCGGCAGAACCTGTAGTAAACTGGACACCCGCTACTTTACCATTGAGAGAGTTGACAAAGTTGGCATCCTTGACTTTTGTTACAGCATCTCCGCCAAGCTGCTGTACGTTGTACGAAAGTGATTTGGCTTCTTTCTTGATACCCAGAGCTGTTACCACAACTTCATTCAGCACCTCGGTATCGGGCTTCATGGTTACTTTGATGCCTTCACCGGCATTGACTTCTACGGTGGAGTAACCCAGATAGGTAATGACAAGTTTACTACCTGCTGGAGCCTTCAATGAGAAGTTACCATCTACGTCGGTTGGCACTGCGGTCTTGGTTCCCTTCAGTGTAACGGTTGCTCCGATGATGGGCTCGCCGTTCTCGTCGAGTACCTGTCCGCTAACCTGCTTTACATTAGCCTGCTGTACAGAGTAGGAGCTGCCTGTGGCTTCCGTAGAAGCGGCACTGACACTCAGAGCACCCATGCACAAGGCTGCAGAAAAGCACAATCTTAACAATTGCTTTTCATTCATAGCGTTGAACATTATTATTTTAAGTTAGACATATAAGAATAGACGTTTAGTGCTAATTCTTCAATTTTTTATAATGAGGTTTTATTGCGTTGGGCTGGTCCTGGACGCGTCCGAGTTTAGCATACGTTGGTTTTATGGCCGCAAATTTAACAAAAAATATAATTCCCGTGCAAATTTTCATGAACTTTTTTTCGCTTTTAACGCAAAATTGTGTGGTCGGAATCGCTGTGTGCGTACACAGCACACAATTCCACCAAGGTCGTGATGACTTTCAGACGTGCATTTAGTGTTTTTTCAATCGTCCTGCAATGGAGAGGTAACGACAGAAGGGATGGAAAAAAGGAGCAGAGATGGCTCTGGGGGCATTTGCAACAATTAACACATCAAGCGCGGTGATTGTTAACAATCATAAACACGCGCGCGGCGGGCGCAGAGATGACTTTGATGCCAAGCGTGATGGTCGGCAAGACGGGCGCAGCTACTTGACGATTGGCAGAGCGCACATTCTGCGTAACGTGCTTCATATTGTATTACAAATACTTATACTTTCACCAACAACAACCACGCCCGAGATGCGGGCGGGAGTCAAAGGCTGGCAGCCAGAGCCATCTCGGCCATGCTGCAGAGGGGAAAAGAGATGCGGAGGGATGACGGCGAAATTAAATATGTTTAACTATATTCTATTAATAGTAATTACTCTATCGCTCGCGTACGCGACGCCTTGCGCCGACACCAGCGCCATTGCGCCCGCAGCCCTCTTGAGGATAATTGCAAGGCGCGAAACAGTCGTTTCGGGGCACGAAATAAGGAAATCATGCTTTGCAATCATTATTTCATGCCCTGAAATCAACATATAGTTGGTAGCGGGCAAGATTGGCGCGGTGGCGGACAGGAGGGTCAGAATGGCGAGCAAGACAGCCGGAGCGGCGGAGAAGCTGAATGGGGGCAGCGGCAAGATGGAGGATATGGCGGTCAAGACGGATGAAGCGGCGAAGAAGTTGAAGACTATCGGCAAAGAGGACGGAGGATGTGGCGAAGAAGACGGAGGATGTCTGCGACAAATTTGCGCCAATGTCGCAGGTCGTCGGGACAAGGGTTGCGCAACTTTTTGCGCAAGCGGGCGATGTGCAAATGGTCTCAAAATAAACTGCTTGGAATGGCAGAAAACGCGACGATGGCCGCCGTTTTTGCCTAAAAATGCTGCAAAAATGAAAAAAAAAGGACAGAAAGGATAGATTTTACAAATAATCGCATAACTTTGTACATAATTAACGTGAGTTCGACGAAAATGCTTCAAGCAGCGATACCCTGATGAATGAAAGAGAATCATTATCACCATGATTTCCGCCTTTGACATGCGGCTTTCACGCTGGTATTTGCGCTTTCTTTCTGCCTAAAGCGCCAATTTTTTTTTCAATGCATCAAAAACTTTGCAGAAATCATCAGCAATACAAAAAAGTTCAGTAACTTTGCACCGTCAATTTAGGAAAACCGTTGCGTAGCAACTTAATCGACAAATAAACCTGTCGCATCATACCGTAAACCATTACTGGGAGGTCGATGATAAATGAACAGAATAAGGTATTATTAAAAACAGATGCAATGAGCAAATGCAAGACAATAGGGATAAAGGTAATATTGTTGATGTTGTTATTGTTGATGGGTAACACTTCAACCATAAAAGCACAAGGCTTGGCTTTGAAAAGCAACATCCTTTATGACGCCACCACAACTCCCAATGCAGCTATAGAGGTAAGGCTATCCAACAAATGGACAGCCGGGATAAATGTTGCCCTTAACCCATGGTCTTTTTCCGACAACAAGAAACTCAAGCATCTGCTTGTTGCCCCACAACTTCGCTACTGGTTGTGCGAATCATTCTCAGGACATTACTTCGGAGCAAACATAGCTTATGTGCATTATAACGTAAGCGACATCAAGTTTCCCTTTGGACTTTATGGTGGTGTTGACGGTGAGCGCCGACAGGGCGACCTTGCCGCCATAGGTGCATCCTACGGTTATTCGTGGATACTCTCTCCCCATTGGAGTCTTGAGGCTGAGGCGGGTCTCGACCTCGGCTATACCTGGTCTGACAGGTACTACTCCCCTAAGTGCGGCACCTACCTTGGTTCCGACAACAAGTTTCTTGTTCTGCCCAAGTTGGCGTTGAACATAGTGTATATAATAAAATAAGGTAAGGAAAGGATATATTTATGAAAAGATTTTTTCTGATTATCACTCTCACGGTTATGGCATGTATAGATGCCATATCGCAGACGTCACCGCAGATGTCACTGCGTGTTGACGGTGTGGAGCGCGAGGGCAATGGCTACCGTGTCCGCTATTCCTTCACCCTGCCTCAGCCGGCATCCGACTATTCCTATCAGGTGACTCCGCTCTTCACCTGTGGCACCGACACCATCTTTGAGGAGTCAGTCACTGTGCGCGGCAAGCTCAATGCCAAGAAGCTGCGCCGCCGCGTGGTGCTTGGCGACCGCAATGCCACTGTACCCTCGTATGTGCCTTCGGGTATCGACTCAGTCATCACTCGCACCGCCTATCTGCCCACCGACCGCTATCCCTGGGTAGTAGGCTCCACACTTCAGCTCTGCACGTCAGTAGAGGGGGAGGGTTGCTGCGAGGTAAGTCCTGCCGTAGTCCTTTGCTGCGACAGTTTCCTCTGCGAGCGTCCCTTCCATCCCGTGTTCTCCCCGGTTGAGGACAACACCGGCAAGGCGGGCGAGCTACAGCGCAACAATCCCGTGCTTCAGCATATATCCCAGTATCGTCCTTACGACAGCAGCCGCATACTGCGCAAGGAGGAGGGAGCCTTGTATGTCTTCTTCCCCTTGGACAAGTGGACACTGCTGCACGATTTCCGCGACAATGCCGCCACTCTCGACACCATCGTGAGCATCACTCGCCAGATTATGGCTGACTCCACGTCGAGCGTAAAGCTCATACAGATTATCGGTCTTGCCTCGCCCGAGGGAAGCGTGAAGCGCAACAACCTCTTGGGTCAGAACCGTGCTGCCGCCCTGCGCGACTATATCAAGCAGAGGGTAAAGACAGGCAATGCCATGTTTGAGCTATGCAACGGCGGTGAGGCATGGACAGAGCTGCGCGACCAGATTGCCGACAGCAATATAGAGGGACGCGACCAGCTACTCAATATCATCGACACCGAGAAGAACCCCGACGAGCGTGAGCGCAAGATGAAGCGGCTGAACAGGGGAAAGACATATAAATACTTGAAGGACAACGTGCTGAGCGACCAGCGTAATTCAGGATACATCCGCATATATTACGACTACGTGCCCGATTCAGCCGCCGCGGTTATCAACCGTGCCTCAGAGCTGTTGCGTGAGGAACGTTATGCCGAGGCACTGACGATGCTCCGCACCGTAGAGCAGGACGAGCGCGCCCAGAACGCCCTCGGTGTAGCCCTCTACATGACGGGCGACAAGCAAGAGGCTCTCTGCCGCTTCCGCCGTGCCGCAGCCTCAGGTAACGAGGATGCCCGCCGCAATGCAGAACAACTTGAATAATCAATTATATACAATATTTAATTATACAAAAAGTTATGAAGAAAATTAATCATTACGTTCTCAACGGTGCGATAGCACTGTTGTCAACCGCAGGTTTCGTAGCCTGCTCGTCCTCCGACGACGTAACAGATGCTCCCGTCAACCCCACGTATGACGGTAAGAGCGTGAAGACCCAGTTTGCGATTAATATCGCAACGCCTGTTTCAGGAAAGACCTCAACCCGTATGACTGGTGGAAATACTCAGAATGGAAGTGGTACTAATAGTAATACAGGTACATTCCTTGGTATGAATAATATCAATCTTCTTACTTTTAAAGAGGCTGATGTTTTTAATGTTACTACTTCTTCTGCACAAAGAACTTCTAACATTCAGCTGGATCAGGTTATTACACTCGCACAACTTAATGCTTCTGATATTTCTGATACTCAATCCAGCAAGATTTATACTGACGTATATATCCCAGTAGGAACAAGTCAGTTCTTATTCTATGGAACCGGTCCTATTGGCTCATCTAACAATAAAGATAGATTTAGTAAAGGAACATTAGCAACACCTACCATTGGAAGTGGACAGACTTTAGCTAACATCGAGTATTCTTTGGTAACTACACTCAGCGAAAATAGTGGTTATACAACAACAGCTAAGGAGTTTTCTGATTATCTTGATGCAATCGTAAATAGTTCATATACTAATTCAACAAGTACGACAAGTACATGGGCTTCGCTTGGCGATGAATCAAAATGGCAGACTTTAAAAACTGCATATACAAATTTCACCTCTGTTGGTTCAAATGGTGCTCGTGGAGGTTCTGCTAATGCAATTCTTTTCACATTGAAGCAGTTGTATGAGATTTGCGAAAACCTTAGCTCGTCTTCTGACAATGACGTTAAGGGACTTGCAGGTGCTATAAAGGATAATATTACTAATGCAAGTGGTACAATTAAAGTCAAGGCAACAGCAGAGCAAGACACTAAGGGTAATACTACTGGCTATAAGTTAGAGTATGATGGACTCGTTGATAAATATAGCACTTTCCCCGCAACATACGGACTTCCTGAAGGTGCTGCCCAGTTGACTTTTGATACCACTAATAAATTTGAATATGTAACCAACGGTAATGTAGGAAATGCAGGGTCCACTGGAACTAATGCTAATGTTGCATTTGACGTGAATAATGTTACATATCCAGCTGCGCTTACATACTTTGTACATACTCCTGCACGTGCAACTACTAAAGAAATTGCCACAACTGGTACAGGAACTGATGTTTGGCCAACTACAGTCGCTAATTGGGATGGAGTTTGGAATGCATCAACAGGAAACTTCAGGGACTGGACTAAAACAGTTAATAGCAACTCTCGTTCAGTAGCTCTTCAATATAATATTAATTATGGTGTGGCATGTCTTGCAACTACAGTTAAGTGTGCTGATAAAGCATATCTTGAAGACAACTCCGCTGCAATGAACTCGGAAAGTTCTAATCAACAGATAACAATACCAACTGGTGGATTCCATGTAACAGGTATTCTTATTGGTGGTCAGTCAAAGACAGTCGGTTGGGATTTCCTTAATCCTAAGTCAAATGACCAGAAGTATGTTGTATATGACAATGATTTGTCTGTTGATGCATCTTCTAATGGTGTTTGGGCAAAACGTAATTCAGAATCATCAAAGAACTATACTTTGGTTTTTGATAACTATGTTTCTGATGCAACTGATGGAAAGCAGCCCGCTGTCAACATTGCATTGGAGCTTGTCAATGATAAAGAAGAATTCTTTGGGGTAGATGGTCGCATTGCTCCTGGACAGAAGTTCTATCTTGTGGCAAAGTTGGATCCAAATGACAATAATACAGGTGGTACAGCATCAGGTTCAATAAATTGGCCTGAGACTACTAAGTCTAACTTCCCTGCAACAAATGTAAACCGTGTATTCATTCAGGACTACACAACTACTGCCAACTTCACTATTAATAGCTTGAAGAACGCATACGTCACTATTCCTGACCTCCGTGCCTCTAAGCTCCAGCTCGGTCTTTCTGTTGACCTCACATGGCAGAGTGGTTTGACATTCGATGTTCCAATCAACTAATATAGTATATTTCAAGTATCGGAAGTAAAGGAACTGTCGAGATACCGCCGTCTGAAGCGGCAAGCCTATGCTCGAGAGTAATCTCAGCTCTCCCCCTAAGTTAGGGGGAGTACCCCGAAGGGGGGAGGGGGTCTGTCCCTTCTGCCGAAAGATGGTAATATAAAGCCATTATGCCTGAGGGATATATGCTTTGGCGGCATGCCGCGGGCGGGACGCCCACGCTCCCAGTGGCTGCGCGTGAGAAGACAGACCTCTCCGTCCCTTTAAAGGGCAACTCTCCTGACTAAGGAGAGGAGTTAGGTTAGCTTCTCCGACGTGGAAAGCCTGACTTAGAATAGGAGTTAAGTTAGCTTCTCCGACATGGAGGGATACTGACTTGGGAGAGGAGGTATCACTGCCGAATCCACTTCCGACACTTATAGAAAGTCCTAATGGTATCACGACAACTGTTGTCGTGATGCCATTACTTAACTCTTTGTAGTGTGAGGACAAGGGACATCGTGTTTGAATGCGAGCTGTCGAATGATATTCTGCTAACTACCAAAAGAGATTGTGGAAACTACCCAACATCTTTTTGGTAACTATCCGAACAATATTTTGGCAACTATCCCGCAATATTTCGACCATTACAGAACGTAATATTTTAGGTCGTAAGCAGGTCGAATGCACGTTCTGCAGGTTGAATGCACGTTACGCAGGTCGAATGCACGTCACGCAGGTCGAATGCACGCCCTTCAGGTTGAATGCACGCCCTGAAAGGGCAACAGCCCATAGCCCAGGGCAGAGCGTAGCGCCACCCTGGGTAATTGGCATAACCGCGTCAACGCTCGCCCTGTAAGGGCAAAAGCGTAATACCTCGCATTCATGTAGTGCTTATTAATAACAACAATTATAATATAATATAAATAAAGGTAATGAGAAGCAAGTATTGTCTGCTGATGCTGCCCGCTGCGGCGGTGATGCTCTCGTCGTGCTCTATCATCGACGAGGACAACTCCGACTGCGGATTGGACAACAAAATCGTATATCGCCTGAAACTCAGAACAAACATCCAAACCGAACTCGAAACACAGCTCGGCACGGAGGAGGAACGCCCCGTGGCACAAGCACTCAGCTCCTCACTCAGCGGTATATTCACTGACTGGGCACACGACATCTCTCTCTCATTCTATGACACCGACGACAAACTGTATAAAACGGAAAAGCATACGATGGATGCGTCGCAAGCTGAATACGTGGTGTATCTGCCAGAACGTGACTACCGTAATCTCGTTGTGGCAAATATAGCCGACGCTGAAAATATCCGCCCCCTCGATGACACCCATCCCGGTGACATGAAGTTGCAGTATGACAACCTCACCGACACCCTCAACAGCCACACCACCGGTCTCTTCACCGCAAGACAAGTGATAGAGGTGTGCGGCTGCACCGAGACATATTACGTTGACCTGTATATGGCTAACAGCTGCGCCGCTCTTGTGGTGGATACCACGGGTGTGGATATACGCGGCATGAAGGTGTTCACCCAGGACTTCGCCACCTCCTTCGCAGTGGCTGACAGCACCTACGCCTTCACAGCCAATCCCGTGGTGCGCTCAACTGAGATACCTCTCCCCGGTCAGCACCGCACCTGCCATTATGCCGTGAGCTTCCCATCAAGGAACAACACCGTAGCCACCGCTTCCGCCGTCAGTCAAGCCCCGGCAAGGGCAGACTCCCAGGCAGAGTCCCTCTTCCGCATAAAGGCATACATCACCCTCCCCGACGGCTCTGTCACTGAGAACATCATTTCTGTGGAGCAACCCCTCCTCGCCGGTTATCTCAAGATAATAAAGATGAAGATGAAGCACGACGGCTCGCTCACTCCCGAGAGTCACGACGTGGGAGTAAGCGTGACGCTGGACTGGAAGCAAGGGGGGACTTATGAGCCGGAGATATAGTTATTAACTCAACTTTCGCAAGAAAGGATAATAGTTGGTAGTTAAGGAGTTAAGGAGTTAAGGAGTTAAGCCAAATGTTGTTGCGCTTATATCCAATGCTCAATACTAATGGCTTAACTCCCAGCGACCAACGGGAGCGATAACTCCTTAACTCCTTAACTTCCAAAAAGTTGAGCATATGCGAAACTTAAGTTATTAAATAACTCCTCCAAAATAAAATAACAATGAAAATTGATTTGAAAAATATATTATTGACTATAATGATGATACTGGCTGCTGCCTTCGTCACCTCTTGTTCGGATGACGACAGTCTTGCCTCCCGCGGTCTGGAGACCGTGGAGATGCCTATCTCCATCTCTATCCCCGCCGAAGGATTCGTCAATCCCACTGATGTGGGCATAGGCAATGAGGAGCCTGCTTCGACGTTAGCCGTCACCCGCGCCCTTGGAGACCCCGGTGAAGCGGAGACCTTTGCTCTCCCCAAATATCTCTATATATACCTCGTCTCAACCTCTTCCTCTAATTCCACCCAAGTCATATTCAAGAAGCAAGAGGTGAAGTCCGAGGACTGGAAGCTCTCCACTTCCGGAGATAACACCAATGGTCATTTCTCGGCTAAGGATGGCCTCTATGTCTATCAAGGTCATCTCTCCATCAATCTCCCGCTCAACCGCAAGGAAGGCAGGGTGTATGTGGTGGCAAGCAATCTGGACTTGGATGACAGTGGCTCAGCAAACCCGAAATACAAACTCGTGACAGATGTCTCGTCTTGGAGTTCTTCTAAAGAAGTAGAGGATGGAGTTACGTTCACCAACCAGTCTGAATTGCGTAACAATATGCAGAACCTCTACTCCTCGCCATATAACCTCGAAAACGATGGTAATTATTACGGCACCATAAAAGACTATGCCTCTAATGTGCCGCATATCGACATGGTGCTGTATCATGTGGCAACAAAGGTTGACCTGCAATGGACTATCGACGAGAAGTTTCAAGGAACCAAGGCATGGAAGCAGGAGAAAAAGGAATCAAATGGTTCTAAGGATACAATGCGCAGCACGACGGATAACACATCCGAAGACTACAACAAGGTGTTCTTCTCCTTCATCGAGGCGCGACTACTGCCTAAGGAAGAACTGCCAATATTCAAGCCGATGAATGTGATAAAATACAAAAGCACATTCGACGCGGCTTTTCTCGGAGAAGAGAAGTATACGGGAAAAGATCAGCCATATACAGATTCTAAAGGAAACGCCAAAACAAGAAAGGAATACTACCAAGTGCTCCCGGAAGCAGAAAAGTCGGGCATGTACTACGGTCGCAAGGTCATCTATGTGATGCCGGAACTTGTTACCCCAAGTCCTGGAGATTATTATTACGACATTACGTTGAAGATACTGGTGAACAATTACACCACCTCAGAGAAAAAAAAGGATGGATCATATTCTTCCCTTCTCACTGAAGAAGACCATGCCACCACGGGTCATCATGCCCGGATAAAGATAAAGAAGTCAGACCTCAACGGTGCTCCTAAAGGCAGCGACGGCTATCCGATTTTCACCCCATGGATAAGGGCGACAATCCATGTCAACACTGTGAAAGACGTGGAAAACATAGTGAAGTTTACCGATCCAAATAAGTAAATAACATAGATAATAACATGCTGAGTAAAAGAAGATTATATACTACGATAATAGCCTTGCTGACCCTCTGCACCACAGCTTTTGCGCAGACGGGTAGCTTCAGCGGACCTGTGAGATATGTGAAGACGAATGGATCTTATGCCAACGACGGCACTTCGTGGGCGCAGGCTAAGAACAACCTGCAGGATGCCATAGAGTCGCTTCACGACTATATGACCCGAAACGGCATCACGGAGGGACGGGTGTATGTGGCGAAAGGAACATACAGCCCCACCACTTCTACCCCCGGTGGCGACGGTGTGCTATACACTTCTTTTCTTATCTATGAGGGCATAACGGTGTATGGAGGATTTGATGCCGCAAATCCCGAAGACACTCCCGAAGAACGTATCGTCCTTGATGCTAAAGGTTCGGAAATGCCAATCTCTGAAGCCAAAGGATTGAAGTGGCTAATGAAGAACACCACCACGCTCAGTGGTAATCACAGTAGCTCTACGGAAGACCCGATGAAGTGGGACTCGAAAAAGAACGAATACGACGAGTCGTTTACGGGCAACTCATACCATGTGGTATGGTTTGCCACCAACACCTCAACCCATTCCTCCGGTCTCGACACCAAAAACCGCGGCGTGGCTCTTGCCGATACCGCCGGTCTCGACGGCTTTACCATACGCGACGGCAATGCCTCCAACCGCACCGTGCCCGAGCAAACTGACGGCTCTCATGCTTATCACAACAGTTATGGCGGCGGAGTGTATATGGTGGGCAATACCGTGCTACGCAACTGTATCATCCGCCAGAACTCATCGTCGCTGCGTGGAGGCGGTGTGTATATGGACGGCGGCGGACTGATGGAGCAATGCTATGTCACCCAGAACCAGTCGGGCGGAGTGGGTGTTACCGACGGATATGGTGGCGGTGTAGCTTGCGATGATGGCGGCATCGTGCGCCATTGTCTCATCGAGAACAATGCCGCGAGATGTGGTGGCGGACTCTCCATAGCCTTCTCCTCGCAGCCTAAGGACGACAAGGCGCGATATGCTTCATACGCAACGGGATGCGTGGTGAACAACAACACATCATCGGCCGAGGCGGGTGGAGTGTTTATGAAGAATGGCGGTCTGCTCAACCACCTCACCATCACATGCAACAAATGTGTGGGAGCGGGAGTGGTGTATAATAGCCGTCGCTACGGACGCAGCGGCGGACTGTATGTGGATGGCGGCGGTATGGTTACCAATTCCGTGATATGGGGCAATGAGGTAGCTGCCAACAACAATGTGCAGTATGCCACATACCGTGAGAATGCCTCCACCCCGAAGGTGAAGCTCGACTTCGTGGCTCTCTCCAAATACAACTACGTCGATTGGAGCGGAACGGTGAAGCGCACCAACGGAGTGTATTCCTTGAATGAGGAAAACAGCAATGAGTCTATTCCGGGATATTATCCTGACTTCACCAATGTCCCCGATGCAACGGGAGTGCTGGGTAGTTCCACTGTCTCAAGACGATGGAATCCCCGCGCCTCGTCATACCTGCGCCATAAGGGGATGCAGCTCAACGACTATCCAACGAGCGCCAACTATCCCAATGGCTCTGACTACGAGACGGAAGGCAAGGACATCATTGATGCACATATCACTGAGGACATCTTAGGCAGTCAGTTTGCCCCCCGTTGCGTGCTTGGCGCCTTTGTGGCTAATAGCTTTAATGGTGAATATGAGTTAGTGGCAAGTATGGAAGACAATACCACTCCGATAAAAACAATATTTATCGACCCCACCACTGATGCTGAGGTGTCATTAGTTTCAGATGAGACATTGGGCAATTCGTGGGAGAATGCTTTCAGTAATATCAACGATGCCTTGGATTATGTTGTCAAGAAGCTCAATCCCACAGCTACCAATCCTGTGCAGCTACTTGTCAAGGAGGGCACAACCACCACGGCTGGAAACAATTATATTCCCTATATCCGCTCGTCGTATATCGACCTGCCGAGCCATGTGCGGCTATATGGCGGTTTTGCCTCATCGCTCACCGGCACCAACATATCCAAGCGCAATCCCAAGGCTTACCCAACCCGCATAACCGCCAACATCACAGGTGGCGACTATGCCGAAAATGGTTGTCATATCATCACCGTGCGCCATGGAGCGACCGACGTTATTGTGGATGGCTTCCAGCTCTACTTTGCCAATGCCCAGACGAGCAGTGTGCTGCCCACCCTCGCTTTGGAGGGAGGAGCGGGCATCGCCATTATCAACAGTTATGCCGACAAACTGATGGAGAACATCAAGATACGCAACTGCGTGGTAGCCAACTGCACCGCCTCGCAAGGCTCCGCCCTTTTCCTGCGCAACACTCCAGGAGCCGTGATGCAGGTGGATGTGGAGAACTGTATCTTCCACAACAATGCCGTGACAAAGCAGCAGGCTGCCACCGTTGAGGCTACGGGCAGCAACACCACGCTCACCCTCAATCACTGCCTCATCCGTGGCAACGTGGGATATGGCGTTATGGCTACAGACCATGCCAATATCAAGGTAAAGAACACCGCCCTGCATGCCAATATCGGCTATGGCTCATACACCTCAGGCAACAATCCCAAGATAACGGATTTGAAGGCTGATGCCTCTACTCCCGATTCCAAGGTTGTCACTTTCTATACGACATCAAACGGAAGAATAACATTGGCAGAAGGAGCAACCAATGCCAACAATATGATGGACCTGGGAGTAACTTCTTTTAGCGATGTCGCCACCTCCAAGTTCTCCTATCACTCCTCATTTACCGACACCTATCCCAAGTTCATCAACCCCACGAGCAACATTGGGGTAAACAAGGATGGTGATGTGACGATGTACGGTGGCGACCCCAACTGGATGCCGATGAACATGAATCCGATGGTGAATGCTGCCAACGAGACAGGTTCCTCAGCCACTGACCCCGGCTTTGGCAAGGACATAACAACAAATATCTACCGCAACTATGGCGGTGCAGCCGACATTGGTGCAGTGGAGAACCACAATGAAGTGGCAGAAGGCGACACTTCCAATGAGGATGTTGAGGGAGGCTACCAGCCACCATACGGCAAGGTTATTTATGTGCGCGACTACCGTAATCCCGACGGAACAATAGACAACACAAGGGATGGTGACGGTTCATCATGGCAGAATGCCATCAATGGAAACCTCGAGTCAGACAAATATAAGAACAACCACGGCTTTGGCGGCGTGGATGCGGAACTGTATGAAGACGGCTATCAACTTACAGGACTCCAATGGGCTGTGGATGAGGCTTTTGCCCGCTCGTTGGATAGGAATGATGATAATACTATTAAATATACGACAAAATCAGGTGTAACTCATTTCAATCCAGGAAGTCAAAGCACAGTCAATCCTGACCGTACAACTATAGAAGTCTCAACTGTTGACAAGAGCAAGCGAGTTCAAGTCTGGATAGGTGAGGGTGAATACATCCGTCGCGAAGGCTTCTTCATGCGTGATGCAGTGGATGTATATGGTGGTTTCCCTGGCAAGGGAGGCGACCCTCAATCCCCTGGTATGAAAGAGCGTATGCCCAAGACATCTATCCTTGAGACATTGAGAGATGACGAGGTGACTGAGACAGGTGTTATTGGTACAGGAGCATGGGGGCCTCAGGTAGATGACTATAAGCATAATGTATTGGCTGCTTATTCCTCAGGAGATGTCACTAATTTGTGGAAAGTAGTTGACTTTTCTTCCGATGATAAACAGGGTAATGCACCTGCATGTATTGATGGAAATAATGATACATTCTGGCATTCGCGCTGGCAGGACGATAATGCAGGTCATGGAATTAAAAATGGTGGTCTGCCTCAGTGGATAATTATAGATATGGGACAGACATATGAAATAACATCTCTGAAAATCACAAACCGCAATTATTATCCCAACAACTATACAATAGGATATGCACCATCTTATTCCGATGATGGTATAGCTCAACAAGTAGATGAGAAAGCCTTCACGCTGATATGGGAAAATAAAGGTATTACAGCAGATAAATCACAGACCCTTGTTTTTGGTAGGACTATTAGTTGTCAATACTTATATATTAAGGTCAACTCAAATAACAGTCAAAAGCATGTTGACATATTAGAGATTGAGGCCTATAACGGCAGCACAAAGATTGACCATTTATTAGGTTCGAGAGTCCAAAACAATGTATATGATCTTAATAGTTATGCAAAGGCATATAAGTCACAGCGTGTGCTTACCCAGCCATATCCTTACTTTAAGGGAAGTGTACAAATAAATGGAAAGGAACCAGGAAATAACCTGGAGTTTGATAACGACCCAATTAATCCATTCTGTGTCATTACCAGTTGGGATGGTTTTGTTATCCGCAACGGAAGAGCCAAGATTACACATCAGCGTGACGGTGGAGCTGGAGTGGCTTTGCGTATCAATGGACGTTTGGCTAACTGTGTGATAACAAATAATATTCTGTCGTCAAAATCAAATACTCGTGGAGGTGGCATATTCCAAAATGGTGGAATAATTGAAAACTGTGAGATTGATGGTAATATATTAAATAGTGAAGGCGGTTCTGACAATAATGTCTTTGGTGGAGGACTTTATCAAAGAACTGGTACTGTATTCAACACTTCTGTCATTCATAATAAGATTACAGGTAACGGAACAACGCAAGGTACTGGCGTGTTCTTTGAGAATGGACGATTCTATAATAATACAATTACGGCTAATGAAGGACCATATACACTGTATTCTGGAAAATGGTTCTCAAATGGCCGTATTGATGTGTATAACTCAATAATTTATAATAATACAACAAATAATACCAAAGAATTCGACTGTACCACAGAAAAAGGCAATATCACTCTGAAAAACTGTTTGTTTAAGAATAAAAATACACACAGGACTTTTGACAATTCCTATACTAATGTTGATGCTTCTTCATTCGTTTATATGGATGACAAGGGTATGTCAGTCTCAGACCTCTTCAACGATGCCGACAATGGTGACTATAGTTTGAAGGAAGGGGCTATTGCCATTAATATGGGAACTGACCAGTTGGGTAAGAATATGGAGGGTACTGCCGATATTGTGCTTCCTTCATACGATGCGCAATATGCCGACCGTATCCAAGACTGCACCGTGGATATCGGTGCATACGAGTTTAATGGTGCGTATAGCATTACGCCGGATGTAACTACAAGCACGGACAAGGCGGTGTACTATGTCACGCAGAACGGACGCGGCACAGGCTCGGCTGCCAATCCCGCTAATGCGGCTTGCTGGACTAAGTTGCAGAAGGTGCTGGATGCTGCGGGAAGATATGTGTATGAGCATAAGGACGATGTAGTCAAGAAACAAGTGATTGTGAAGTTGGCGGGCGATGCGCCGGAGGAAACAACTGTAGGCGGGAACAAAACTTATCAGTATTCTGGCTTTGTATATCGCCCTCGCCGCTCATACAAGAAGACGAATTCGGGACAGGAGGTGAACACACGCGACTATACTATCATCGTGCCTCATGGAGTGGAGGTATGGGGAGGATATAGCGACGACTACGAAAGTGCTGACAAAAACGGATTCTATACCAAGGTCTCTGAGGGCAACTATACCGACAACCGTGATGTACTGAAAAACCGCACAACTCTCAGCGGTGTATATCAGGCTGATGACCAGGATGTAAACGTGTATAATGTGGTGACGTTCACCAATAATACATTTGACGAAGAGGGAACACTCAATCCAAATGATACTCTTGAAAACATATCAGCCCGCGCCGTGCTCGACGGACTATTCATTGAAGGCGGCAATGCCGACGGCGAGAAGCAATCTACAGGAAAGAGAACTGACACTCGTGTGGGTGGCGCTGCCATCGTCACGGGCTATGCCCATATACGCAACTGCGTGGTGCAGAACAACAAGGCTACGGATTTCGGAGGTGGACTGTATCTCGAAGAGGGCGCATTGGTGAGCGGAAGTATCGTGCAATATAACGAGGTAACCAAGGGTGACGGAGGAGGACTATACGTGGAAGAACCGGCATCGGCATCCTCTGAGAATGTCAACGCCGCAACCAACCCTGCCCGCATCTTCACATCCGACATCATCTATAACACGGCAAGCGGAGCGGGAGGAGGTATCTCGTTCACCACCAACGGCACGCCGAATGTCAGGGCAAACAGTGTGCTGTTCTGGCAGAACACGGGTAGCGAGCAGTCGAACGTCAACGGCATGACAACACCGACGGATGCGGGGAACACCAACCTTACCATCAAAGACTATCCCATATCCTTCTGCGCCACTGAGACAACACGTGAGCCGGGTATCAACAACATCGCAGTGCATACCGATGTGGTCAAGGGTGTGCGCTTCGCCACAGAAACGTACAACCATGACTATATCGACAGCAAGGGAACGGCTGTCAAGAGAATGCATAATAGTTATGAGTTCTATAAGATAAAGAAATACAGTCTGCTGGCACGTGGAGGCATGGAGTACAAGGACTATAAAGCCCTTGTCGCGAGTGATGCCCTTACCGCCGAAGACCTCGCAAAGAAAACACGCACATTTGAGGGCAACGACTTCATTGACATCGGAGCGAGAGCCATCGACGAACTGGTGCTGCCTGTGGCTACTGCCGACAATCTCATGACCCGCATCTTTGTGGTGAAAAACGAGGACGACGTGGCTACTACATCAGTGGAGGTGATGCAGAACCAGACCCAAGACCCATACTATCAGCAGGAAGGCTCGTCGTTCGCCTATCCCATGCGCTATCTCGACGATGCGCTGCAATATGTGAGGGAGGCACGCAAGATGAAAGATGAGAATGGCGTATATACAAACAGAAAGAAGAAGTTTGAGATTATCCTCAGCGGCGGAACATATTACCCCATGCGTAATATCAAGGGAGAATATGTGAACAGCCGTGGACGTACATATCTCGTGCCTGAAGGCGTGACCATCGTTGGAGGTGTCAAGACAAAACAAAGCGACAATAACAAGGATTCCACCTATTATGGCAACACTGCTGAGCCATCTGATAATACTACTTTTACTTATGGCAATTCAACTGTCGTTATCTCCCATCCCAAGATTAAGAACATCATAGAGAACCGCGAACTCTCCGACATCAACCACAACAACATTGCTGAACCGTGGGAGATGGCAGTGCAGACCATTCTGTCAGGACAGGTGGTGAACGGTAATTCCAACGAAAACGTATATCACGTCATAACTTGTATCGCCGACGAGAAGCACGTGGGAGGACTGCCTGATGCTACGATTAAATATCACGACATCACAAGTGAGAAATATGACGCAAATGCCGGCAACGGCACTGTTCCATACGAGCGTGGTGTGCCTGTCATCATTGATGGTGTGGAGATCGAGGACGGCATGGCTATGGGATATGACGCAAAAGCCGTGAACAGTAAATCAACATACTATAAGGGGGGTGCCATCTGTGTCGAAGGCAACTGGACTACAGGTGATGTCTTAAGAACATATACGGATGGCAGCGGCAATGCTATCGAGAGGCCTGTAGGATATAGAAGCATCCCTCTTGAGGTGCGCAACTGCAACTTCCGCAACAACGGAGGATGCCTTGGAGGTGCCATCTTCACCGACAGCGAGCTGAAGGTCTTCGCCTGCAACTTTGTGCAGAACTATGCCAAGGTGGAGACTGACCAAATAGGTAATAATAGTGTGACATACGCCGGACGTGGCGGCGCCATCAATGCCAGCTACAACACCGTGATAGTAAACTCGCTGTTTGCAAACAACGAGGCTGACACAAACTATCAGACAGGTGTGGGAGGTGCTGTGCTGCTCGGAGAGTATGCCTCGCTCCACATGATTAACTGCGACGTGGTGCGCAATCTTGCCTATGCCTATCCCGCTATCTATTGCTATAAGCCAAATAAAGGAGGCAAGTACTCTGATGGCGAACAAACATTGAAAACCAACAATCCACATAAGATTGTCAACACCATATTCTGGGGCAATGAAGTGACGGGTGACAGCGGATTGAACAGGGTAGCCAACCTTAGTCAGGATAATAATAAGAAGAATGCCGAGATGCTGTGGTTCTGCGCCTACGAGGAGGGTAAGGGTAACGCCCCTGTAAACTCCGGAAACAATATTGATTACCGACTCCAGACATATAAAGGCTTCGGAACTTTCATACCTTCGCTGTGGATTGGCAAATATAACTATCTCTATACAGACAACACAACTATCAAAGAGTCAACAGTAGATAATCCCGACAAGGATCCCAATACAGGTCTTAACCCCGTTACCTGCAACATCATCATCGCCTCTGACAACGACGCCATCAACGGACCGAACTTCATCAACCCGTCGTCAAAGGCAGGAAAGGCAGGATATCATACCTCTGCCGACTGGATGATAGGTCGTATCAACAACCTCGTGGATAATGGATGGACATATCTACAGCAGGACCTGAGCGGTAAAAAACCGACGTTTGTCTATGAAGAAGAAAAGGCAAAGGGTGCCGGTATCTATCGCCATACGGCGTATGACGACAAAAATGTCAACACGGGTGAGACGGCTGTGCCAATCGGTAATGACGAGTATATGACATACGCCGATGCTACGGGCAAGTCGATGCTGCGTATTTCCACCGACCCCAACCCTACTCACCACCAGACTTACATTGATCTCGGCGTGTATGAATACCAGCACGTGAAGCTCGACCCGTCGGTGGAGAAAGGACATGTAGATGTGCTGTGGGTGACGCAACAGGAGAGAACCAGTGCCTCGGTGGCTGACGGTAAGACATGGGAGACGGCGACGAGCGACGTGCAGCGAGCTATAGAGACGCTGCTTGCATCACGCAACGGACACGACAAGGAGATTCGTATGCTTGAAGGACAATACCAACCGGTATATACCATCAATGGTAATCTCGGTTTCACTATCACAACAGACATCTCTACGAGTAGTATAGTGCCGCCCGTTGGCTCGACACCCGAGGGTGTGAACTCCCTTACTATACGTGGTGGCTACAGTAAGGATGTGCAGGGACTGGAGAACATCCACGACTATCCCGTTTATCTTTTCGCTTCGGAACGCTCGGGCGTGAATGAGGATCTCCTCGGACATATCTTCGTGATAGGTGATGTAAGGCAGAGGGAATCTTCGGGAAATGTTACTAACGATGTGAAAGACTATGTCGTTCCTGTATATTTCGACGGATTGACCTTCTGTAATATTAAGTCTAAAGATAAAGACGGAGGTGCCGCTGTGTTCTATAAGGATCAGGTCGATAAAAATGGTTCTCCTGTAGGTAAATCATACGTTACGGAGAATGGAGAGATAGTCAGCAATAATGGTGTTAAATATACTCAATATCCAATCAGCGACACACCATCTGAATATCCTCTCTATAAGCTGACGATGAACCGCTGCGACTTCCGCATCAATGGAGCAACCTCAGAAGTGCCGGCAGTAACTATAGGCGAGGGTGGAGGTGACGCTCTCATCTATAATTCCGTATTCCATAGCAATGCGGGAAGTCCGCTCGTCGCCACAGATACCAAGGTGGTTAACTGCACTTTTGCCCTCAATGGTGGTGAGATAGAATTTTCAGGCAATTCGGAGATGCACAACTCTGTGCTTTGGCGCAATAACGGGTATGAGACTACTCGTGAATGGACAGGTCTAACCGCTACTGGAAGCATGTCGTATAATGCCATATCGTCGCTCAGCTCAGACGATAATGTCAATAATTATAATGTGACGTTGTCATCCGACAACAACAACGTGCTGCAAGGCCCGAACTTCTTCGACCCGGCATTAACTGCTGCTGACAGTTGGGCTAAGGCTTCGCGCGACTTCCGTGTCAATCCGAGTGCAAAGATTATCGGTAAGGCATCGCCTAAGAAATATGTGGAACTCGTGAGGGACCTCACGGGAAGGTATCCTTACACTTCTGACGTGGATATTTCGAATGCCGACGATGACAACGACCCATATTATGTGGACTTGGTTAAGAAGGACTTCGACCTTGCCAATAACAGCCGCTATTACGGCTCTGCCGGTATGGAGAGAGGTGCTTATGAATGTATCGCCACTCTTAGCCGTGTGCTCTATGTCAATCCATCGCTTGACTTGTCAGGCCCTGACTACAACGGATTCTCTTGGGAAAAGGCATATACCAAGGGCAATCTCCAGAAAGCCATAGATGCTGCAGCCGTTTATTCTAACGTCCATGAAGGCGAAAAGTCGTATGTCTTCGTAAAGGAGGGTACGGACACATCTACCGGTAAGCCCATCACCATGCGCAACAACGTAACGCTTTATGGAAGTCTGCCGTCAGCCATCAATACGGGAGTTGAGGAGACGACAGATAAGAATGGAAACAAGTATTACGATAACGACAAGATAGAAGAATATATCAAGGCTATGGATGCCGACCGCGACGGTATGGCTTCTTCTTACGCCAAGCATACCATCGTGAATGGTGTAAAATCGGTGGAGCCTTTAACCTACTGTCTTTTCGACGGACTTCTGATTGGTAATGCCGATAACGGTGCTGCAAACAAATCCGCTTCGCCCGTGGTGGATATACAGCAAGGCAATGTGGCCCTGCGCAACTCCATCATTGCCAACAATGAGATTACTGCCACCGGTCAACACCTCGTCAATCTCCAGTCGGGACTGCTCTACAACACGCTTATACGTGACAACAAGATGCCATCAGCCTCCTCAGCCCTTGTCGATCTCAGCTCCGGAGGCTATATGCTCAACTGCACTGTCGTAGGAGGTGACTTGACTCAAGGCTCCACCGCCTCACATGCCATTAATAATATAATGTATAAGGAGACGGACTCTACTATGCCGTTTGCCCCCTACTTCCGTCCTTCCACTACGGCTTATCATGGAGAAATACCAGAGGCGGATGTCAGCAATCGCAACTTGTGGTATCAGCTACACGAACGTACAGACAATATTGAAGGCGGTGATAACGGAACATCGGGTGACGGCAAGAGCCATATCTCATCTTCTCTTCAGCAATTTGTTGACTATACCTCAGACCGTGACCTTCTCGGCAATCCCCGTTTCATTGGTTCCAATGTGGATAAAGGATGCTTTGAGACATGGTCAACGGGAACTATCAACTCGCCATTGGACATACATGCCAATACTCTTGCCACAAGCTACAACGGGCAGACTTATCCACATGAAGGCTCAGTGGTGTATCTCCAAAAAGGTGGCAATCTGATTTGTGATGTAAAGAGCGACAATTCACCATACTTTACCAACGCCAATCCCCTGCGCCCAGGCTACGTTCTGGCATCGGAGGGCGGCTCGCTCTATGGACAGGGCAATACTATCGACCTCCGATATGTGGCAGCCGAGAGAACCATCGGACAGCAAACCATCGCACAATACTCCCTCGTCTCACTGCCATTTGACATGAACTATGGGACGAACGATGAGGGCGTAATGCCTTTCGTCACAACTACCACATACGATAAAAATAATAACAATGTTACGGAAGAAGCCGTTGCCCCATTCTATCGATATGAGTATGACGGTGAGGCACGAAGCAACTATAAGTACAGCTTTGCAGAGAGCGACTCTCCATGTTGGAAACTGCTCACCACAGACACCCGCACAGCCAACGAGGGTATGCTCATCGACCGTGGCTCTACAGCTACAAAGCAAACTCTTCGTTTCACCGCATACGGAGCGAAAGCCGCTGACGATCCTGACGCTCACTATCTTTATCGCGAGTCTGCCGACAAGGATTATGTCACCCTCACTCAATATGACGACCGCACATCAACCAATGGCGGTGCTGACTTCACCTTCACCTCTGTATATAATATGGGATGGAACCTCAAGGGCATGCCTTATCTTATAAGCAATTATCCCGTATATAAGAAGATGGACGACGGGACGTATGCCATGAATGTGCCGCACGTGGTATATACGATGAACCCCAATGGAAGCTATGTGACGAAGCAATCGTGGTATGCTGATAATACACTCTCGCCCGGAGAAGCCTTCTTCACACAGACGGCAACCATCAACAAAGAGGAGCATCTCCACTTTGCCCAGCTCTTATATACCTCTTCTGCTTCTACTAACACGGGCAACACTCGTAACGTCCTCAATATCTCCTTGTCTTCCGCAGATGCAACAGGTGAGGATGCCTATCGGAGCGTGGGCGTTTCACATGCGGCTGGCGTTGTCAGTCTGCAGCCAGTGGATAACACCTCTGATGATAACACCTCTATGGTATATACCATCAATCGCGACGGAGCGAAGTTTATGTCGATGAATCCCGCTATCCCCGACATTGCCGTATGTGGCGCTGGCGGCGAGATGATGTCGTTGGTAGGTGCTGCTCCTATTGAAAAGGAAATATCCTTGGCTACGAGGGTTGGCTCAACCGGTCGTTACATCTTCTCGCTCGATAGGAGTGCAGGCGTTTCACCCGCCACCACCGAGGTATGGCTAAAAGACTATCAAACGGGCATTGTAACGAATCTTATGGAAGATGATTATACTGCTGAGATTACTGTGGGCGAGAATCCTGCATCCCCGGTGCTTACCACAGGTAGATTCTCATTGACCATCGGCGGTGTGCGTCCTGACATCGGTGAACGTGATGAAAACAGTGCCAGATGGACCATATCCATCAACCGTTGTCACGTAACAGTCTCTGGTCTCTCCACAGATTCCGATGTCCTCTTCTACACCACCGATGGCATACTCCGCCATCGTGCCACTCCATTCCTTGGCAAATGCGAGGCAGAGCTTTCTCCTGGCGTATATGTAGTCAGGGCAGAGGGAAATAGCAAGGTTATAGGGCTTGTAAGGAGAGATTAATAGGGAATTTTGCAATAAAAGACGAAAATCTTGACCTATACGCCTAAAATATGTACCAAATCCAAACTGCATTATTAGCACCCATTTTGACCTATACGCCTCATTTTCACCCCTCAAAATAACTATTTTGACCCCACAAAATGGCTATTTTCACCCTCAAAATGGTCACTATGAGACGTAAAGTCAAATCATATTCATTTGTCACCCAAGCAGAGGATGGTATCATCTTTTCAAAACCTCGTTGCTGCTTTGAAGGAGAAATCGATTCGGACTCTCCTTATATGAATAAAGGTAGGTTCTATAAATTAGTTTTCAATGTAAGGCAGTGTTTCTGTTTTACTTGGATGTCTTCACGCCTCTCGCACCGTATCTTTTTGTCTTTCATTCAGTCACGTAGCCCGCTACGCTCCCTCGTGAAAAACAAAAACCTACGGCACGATAGTCGCAAATACATCGCAAGCTAATTTATAGAACCTACCTAATGCTGTCAGTGAACGCCCTTTCGATAGAGGTGGTGCGATTAGGTACATAACTGCAAAATGAAGAACTCTGATGGTAAGGCATTGAAACAATAATGCTCTGATACATCTACCATAGCGGAGGGCAGCATGAAACAGCCCAGTGCATCCAGGTCTTTGACTGCTAAATGGATTCTGCCGATGTCGTAAGGATGTACAAGAGGGGGTGTGTCAGAAGTAACTGACACACCCCCTCTTTCATAACTTAACGTGAGTTCGATGAATTATAATTCATTGAAAATATGGTAATTAACGTGAGTTCGACGTAAGAAAAGTGTTAAAAAAGTTGTGGGAATGGAATATTTTTAGTAACTTTATAGGTGATAATCAAAGAGTTACGAACAAATACCCATTCCCATGACGACTGCAAATTTAA